>DASYGC010000374.1:0-7867 GCA_036000225.1 Ktedonobacterales bacterium
ACGCGCGAGCAGGTCCTGCACGCCATCGCGTATGCCGCCCAACGTCATCCACCGCTGCCACGGTCGGCCGGTCCCTCGATGGCAATCGATTGCAGCGGTTCGTCGGTGGTCCAGAGCAGGTGATCGACTCCTGCTGGCCAGAGCACCGCGTCACCCGCGGTCATCACGCGCCGCGCCAGCGGGGCGGCCCACGCGCACGAAGTCGCTGCCGCCGGTGACCAACAACTGGTCGCTCATGCGCATGGCCTCCTCCCACTCGCGTGCATGTGCCCCGCCAGCACCGGGGATGATACACTCATCCCAGGACTCAAGCCGAACGCACTTTGAGTAGCGAGGAGGCGACCATGCTGCATACACGCGCCTGCGAAATCCTCGGGATCGAGCATCCCATCGCGCAGGCGGGCATGGCCAGAGCCTATACCAACGCCGCGCTGGTGGCGGCGGTGAGCGCGGCGGGTGGGCTGGGCGTGCTGGGTTGCCTGAACCGTCCGCCCGACGAAGCCGTGGCCGAAATCCACCAGATTCTCGCCTTGACGGAACGTCCGTTCGGCGTGAACTTCGTGCTGCACCGCCTGCGCGAGGACACGTTCGCCGCCTGTCTTGCCGAGCACGTGCCCGTCTTCACCTTCTACAGCGGCGACGAGGCTGATCTGCGAGCAGCCGTGGCGCGCGCGCATGCCAGCGGCGCGGTGGTGATCCATCAGGTGACGACCGCCGCACAGGCCGAGTGGGCCGGCGCGGCGGGGGTCGAAGTGCTCGTGGCGCAGGGCTGTGAAGCGGGCGGGCATATGGGTCCCGTGCCACTGTTCAGTTTGCTGCCCGCGGTGGTGGCCGTGGCGGGTGAGCGACCCGTGCTCGCGGCGGGCGGTATCGTCGATGGCGCCGGCCTGGCGGCGGCGCTCTGCCTGGGAGCCAGTGGCGCCTGGATGGGCACGCGCTTCCTGGCCACCCACGAGTCGCCCACCAGCGCGGCTCATAAGCGCGCCATCCTCGCCGCCGGACCAGATGCCACCGTCGCCAGCCGGGTCATCGATCTGATCGCCGATGTCGCCTGGCCCGCGGGCATCCAGGTGCGCGCCATCCGCAACGCGCTGATCGAGCGCTGGCTCGGCCACGAAGACGCGATCGCTGGCAGCCGCGCGCGGATTCAGGCGGGGATCAAACGGGCGCGCGAGGAGGGCGACACCGCTGAAATGGATCTGCTGGTGGGAATGGGCGCGGGGCGCATCGATGCGCTCGAACCGGCGGGCGAACTGGTGCGGCGGATCGCCGCCGATGCCGCGGACATCCTGCGCGCGTGGGGCACGCGCGTCTCGTGAGGAGCCGGCGTCTCCCTCACCGGGCACCGTGTGGTACACTCTTCTTCGCGAACAGATGTCCTATTCGGTGAGCGGAGGATGCCAGGCATGCCAGAGACCGATCTCCACGCGCGGCGGCTCGCGCAGTGGTGCCAGTCGCCAGCTACCCGCCTCGCGGATGCCAGCGCGGGGGCGGCGTTGATCCAGCGGCTGGGGATCGCCACGCTCTACCCCGCCTCGCCAGAGGTGCCCGATCTCTTCCATGCCTTCATGGGCGATCCGGACGCGAAGACCGAGCCGCAGTGGGATACGCCCTCAGGAGAGGTCTACAGCTGGCGCTGGAAGTTGGGCCGCGCCGAGGCCGGTTTTTATTGCGTGCTCGTGCGCAATCGGCCGACGTGGGTGAGCTGGGAACTGCTGCCGGCGGTGCTGCGGCTGTGTGGCGAGCAGCGCACGCCCGACGAGTTATACGACGCCGGGGAGCTGTCGCCGGCCGCCTATCGTGTGGCGCAGGCGCTGGAGCGCGCCGGGGGAGTGCTCAGCACGGGCGAGCTGCGCCAGGAGGCGGGCTTCCCTACCGGCAAGGAGCAGCGCACGGCCTACCTCAAGGCCGTGGATGAGTTGGACGCACGCCTGCTGGTGGCCAAGACCTTCGTGGGGGAGGAGGACGAACTGCGCCACGCGCTGGTGGCGCGGCGCTACCGCGAGCAGGTGGCAGTGTCCCAGCGCTTCAACCGCGAGCAAGCCTGGGAACGGGTGCTCGCGACCTACCTGCCCGCCGCGGCCTATGCCGTCCCTACTATGCTGGCACGCCATCTGAAGTTAGACGAAGCCGAGTTGCGCGCCTCGCTGGAGCGCCTGGTGGCAGCGGGCCGCGCCGCGGCCATCACTCTGGCGCCGCACAAGGGCGCGTGCTACGCCTGGCGCGAGTAGCCGTGCTCGCTCGTGTCAGATCTCAGCCCAGACCCAGTCGGCCCCGCACCTGCTCCATCGTGTCAGTGCTCACATGGGCCACCAGCGCCTGCAGCGACTTGCAAGATGATGATGACTTCGAAGCATTCGCTCGCATTCGGCACCAGAATACGCCAACACCTACCTCCTACGGAGCGCTCTGCTGTGACACCTATCCCTTGAAGCGATACCCGACGCCGCGCACCGTTTGCAGCAGTTGCGGATTGGCTGGGTCATCCTCCAGCTTCTCGCGCAGCCAGCGCATGTGCACATCCACCGTGCGCGTGTCGCCCGCGTATTCATACCCCCACACGTGCTGCAGCAGGCGGTCGCGGGTGAGAACCCGGCCGCGAAAGCGCACCATATACACGAGCAGATCGAAGAGGCGCGCGGGCAGCTCAATCGGCTGGCCGCCGCGGGTCACCTCACGCCGATCTACGTCGATGCGCAGATCTTCGGCCTCCAGCACCGGGGTCGCCTCGTCATCTGCTGGGGCGGTTGGACTCGGGGCCGCGCCAGCGTCACTACGCCGCAGCAGCGCCCGCACACGCGCGCGCAGCTCATTCCAGCCGAAGGGCTTGGTGACGTAGTCGTCAGCACCCAGTTCGAGACCCACCACCTTATCGGTTTCTTCGCCGCGCGCGGTGAGCATCAGGATCGGCAGCTTGGCCGTCTCGGGCCGGGCGCGCAACTGGCGGCAGACCTCCAGCCCGTCCAGTCGCGGCAGCATCAGGTCGAGGAGCACCAGGGCCGGCAGGTGCTGCCGGGCCATCTCCAAGGCAGTCACCCCTTCGCTAGCCACCAGCACGTGATAGCCCTCGCCGCGCAGGTTGTAGGCGATGGTCTCGCGCAGCGTCGCATCATCCTCCACCACCAGAATGGCTCGTGGCGCAGTGGTGGGAGGGACTGCCGCTGGATCGGTGCCCGCGTTCAACTTAACTCCTTGATATGGCGCATCGCCATGGCGCATCGCCCGGTGGACTGCGTCGCGCGTCAGCGCTCTGCCCGGCTGCTCCGACCACTCCTCGTCGCATCCGCCGGCCTGGCGAGCGCCCGGCTCTAGCCAAAGCGCCCAGTGATAAAGTCTTCAGTTCGCTTGTCCCGCGGCCGCGCGAAGATCTGTTGGGTCGGACCAAACTCGATCAGCGTGCCACTCAAGAAGAATCCGGTAAAGCGTGATACACGTGCCGCTTGTTGCAGATTGTGCGTCACGATCGCGATCGTGTACTCGCGCTTGAGTTCGTCCATCAGTTCTTCGATCTTGAGCGTGGCGACCGGATCCAGGGCCGAGCAGGGCTCGTCCATCAGAATCACCTCCGGGCGCACGGCCAGCGCCCGGGCGATGCAGAGGCGCTGCTGCTGGCCGCCCGAGAGGCTGAGCGCGCTCTGGCCGAGTCGGTCCTTGACCTCGTCCCACAACGCGGCCGCGCGCAGGCTGCGCTCGGCCTCATCGCGCAACTCGCCGGCATTGCGCTGCCCCCGCACGCGCAACCCATAGACCACGTTCTCGAAGATCGATCGGGGGAACGGGTTGGGCCGCTGGAACACCATGCCCACCCGCTGGCGCAACTGGACGACGTCGATGGCACTGCCATAGATATCCTCGCCATCGAGCAGCACGCTGCCGGTGACCCGCGCGATGGGGGTCAGGTCGTGCATACGGTTGAGGGCGCGAATGAACGTGGACTTGCCGCAGCCGGAGGGCCCCATGAGCGCCGTAATCTGCCGATCGGCAAACTCCAGGTTCACGTTCTGGATGGCATGGTTGGCGGCGTAGTAGACGTTCAGATCCACCGTGCGCACCTTGGCCGCTGGGGGGCTGTCGCCACTGTGCGCCGGCTGGGTCGCTCCAACACTCAGGAAGGTTCTCTCACGCTCACCCTGCTGGACGCTGTCTGCCATGCCGTTTTGCTCCGTACACTTGCGTGGCCATACTCCTCTCAATTGTAGCGGAATCTTGTTAACCATTCTTTAACTGGTCGTAAAGGATGTGTTAAGCGTTGGTTCGCCGGCGTTGGTGTCTGGAACTGTGGGGCGTGCTAACGGTAGGGTAAAAGCGAAGGTGCTGCCGTGGCCCAGCCGGCTCTCGGCCCAGACCCGGCCGCCATGCAGTTCCACGAGATGTTTGACGATGGCCAGCCCCAGGCCGGTGCCCGTCGCGGCTTGCGCCTGCGCCGCGGAGTCAGTGTCGGCCGCGCTCTCAGCGGCGGAGGCGGAGGGCGCTTCTGGACGGGCGCGCGAGCGATCCACCTTGAAAAACCGCTCGAAGACGCGGGGCAGATCTTCCTCGCCGATGCCGATGCCGGTGTCGCGCACACTCACCAGCAACATGGCCGGCTCACCGTCGCGCGCGGGCGTCGCTCCTTCGCGGCCAGGGCCCACCGCGCTGGAGGAGTGCCCGGCGGAGGGCATCATGCGACGCGCCGCGTCCACCCCGTGGGTGATCTCCGCGGCGACGGTGACGGTGCCGTCCGGCGGCGTATATTTGAGCGCATTGCCCACGAGATTGGTCAGGACTTCGGCCAGCCGCTCACCATCCCCGTCGGCGTCGGGCAGGTCCTCCGGCACCGCGGCGCGCAGCGCGACGCCATGGCGTTCGGCCAGTGGCCGCATACGGTCGAGAATCACCTCCACCAGGCCTGACACGTCGGTAGGCTCGCGTCGCAGGTGGATCTTGCCCGACTCGATGCGCGAGAGTTCCAGCAGCTCCGCGACGAGCTGCGACAGATGATCCACCCGTCCGGCGATCTCTTCGGCGAAGTGGCGCGCGCCCGCCGCATCGTGGTCGATGGCCCGCTGGAGCGTCTCGGCCAGCAGCTTGACAGCCGCCAGCGGCGTGCGCATCTCGTGTGAGACGTGGGCCACGAAATCCCGGCGCACGGTTTCGAGGCGGCGCAGCTCGGTCAGGTCTTCGATTGCCAGCAGCAGATGCGTGGTGGTGACCGCGGGACCGAAGGCGCGGGCGATCTGGGTGCCGCCAGCCGCCAGATGGAGCGGGGCGATGGTGACGTGCCAGGTCTGCCCGGTGGCGGGGCGCTCAAACGTGCGATCGCGCGGCTCATTGGCATCCGCCGCCTCGATCAGCAGTTGGATTGTGTCATAATCCTGGATCGTGCTGGCCACCATCTTGCCCACGAGCGCGCCGCGGCCGCGGCCGACGAAGGCCTCGGCGGCGGGATTGGCAAACAGGATCATCCGGTCGCGATTGGTGATGAAGACGGGATGGGGGAAGCCCCCCAGCAGCGCACCCAGCGTCTCCTGCAACTGGTCGGACGCGTTGCGCTGGCGCTGGAGTTCGTCCTGTGTTCGGCGGAGTTTGGTCTCGGCGTCAGAATAGCGACGATCGCCATAGAGCTGGCGCGGCCACGCGGCGACGATGCCAATGATGAAGCCGCCGAGGGCCGTCAGGAGCAGATACGCCTGGTTCATGATCGTTCGATTCTGGCCGGTGGGTACGCTCCCGCGGCGTGCCCTCGTCGTATTATAGACCAATCGCGCGCTGGCTCCGCCGCTGGATGGACAACTGGCGTGGCTGGATGCACACCACTGATGAAGACGCACCAACTGGACCACCGCGGATGTCGTTTTGTGCCCCGTTCCATTCGTCGTAGTGCTAGGAGGTGATACAACCATGAAGTACATCCTGTTGTTCTGCGGCACCATCCAGGGTCAACAAGCCTTCGACGACCTGTCTGAGGAGAGCCTGCGCCAGCGCTATGGCGAGGTGGGACGCTGGTTCGAGGAAAATGGCTCCAGGATCGTTGGCAGCCATCAACTGCAGCCGCCACGCGCCGCGACCACCGTTCGCTTCAAGGACGACGGCCAGCCAGTGGTCACCGACGGCCCCTTCATCGAGGGCAATGAGATCATCGGCGGCTACGCCGCGATCGAGGTGGCTGATCTCGATGAGGCGCTGCGTATGGCGAAGACCTGGCCGGGCCGGGGTGCGGTCGAGATCAGACCCGTGATCGAACGCTAACGGGAGGCACACCAGACGTGGACACGCACGCCGCCATCGTCACCGTCTTCCGCGAGGAGGCCGGACGGCTGACGGCGTCGCTGGTCCGCCTGCTGGGTGATTTCGACGTGGCCGAAGACCTCGTGCAGGATGCCCTGCTCGTGGCTCTGGAACGCTGGCCACTCGAAGGCATCCCGCGGCGGCCCGGCGCCTGGCTGCTGACGGTCGCGCGCCATCGCGCGCTCGACCGGTTGCGGCGCGACGCGCGCTATCGTGAGAAGCTGGCGCAGCTCGTGTGGCCGATCCCCTCGGAGCCAGATGACCGCCTGCGCCTGATCTTCACCTGCTGTCACCCGGCCCTGGCGCGCGAGGCGCAGGTGGCGCTGACCCTGCGGGCAGTCTGCGGCTTTACCACCGCCGAGATCGCACGCGCCCTGCTGGCATCAGAGACGGCGGTTGCCCAACGGCTGGTGCGGGCGCGGCGCAAGATCGTCGAGGCGGGTATCCCCTATCGCGTGCCCGCCGCCGAGGATCTGGACGCGCGGCTGAGCGAGGTGCTGGCCGTGCTCTATCTGATGCTCAATGAGGGCTATCTGACGACGGCTGGCGCGCATGCCGAGCGCCGTGACCTGACCGAAGACGCCGAATGGCTGACCAGCCTGCTGGTGCGGCTGATGCCCACCGCACCGGAGGTCATGGGCCTGCTGGCGCTGATCCGTCTGCACCGCGCGCGTGCCGATGCGCGCTTCAACGAACGGGGCAGGCTGGTGTTGCTGCGCGACCAGGACCGCGCGCGCTGGGATCACACGGCCATCGCGCAGGCCGCCGGTCTGGTGGTGCGCGCAGCGCGTCTGCGACAGCCCGGACCGTACCAAATTCAGGCCGCCATCGTGGCCTGCCATGCCGAGGCGCCCAGTTGGGAGCAGACCGACTGGTGCCAGATCCTCCTGCTCTACGACGCGCTCACGCAATTCACGCCGTCGTCAGTGGTCCAACTCAACCGGGCCATCGCGCTGCGCTATGTGCGCGGCCCGGCGGCCGCGCTGGCGGAGGTGGAGGCGCTGGGCGGCGCACTGCGCGCCTATCACCTCTACCATGCCACGCGCGCCGAACTGCTGCGCGATCTGGGGCGCGCCGACGAGGCCCGCCGCGCCGACGAGCAGGCGCTGCCGCTGACCGCCAATGCCGCCGAGCGGACCCTGCTGGAGCAGCGGCTGGCCTGAGGCTCAGCCCTCCACCAGCAGCCGGCGCAGCACCTTGCCCACGAAGTTCTTCGGCAGTTCGGTGCGAAACTCGATCTGGCGGGGCACTTTGTAGGCGTCCAGCCGCTCACGACACAGCGCCAGCAACTCGTCGGCGGTGGCGCGTTCGCCGCGCTTGAGCACGACCACCGCCTTGATGAGCGGCGTGCGCTCCGCGCCGCTCTCGTTCGTGCCGTCCGCCCTATCGGGTGTGCCGACCACCACCGCCTCCAGCACTTTGGGATGCTCGTAGAGCACTTCTTCGACATCGCGCGGGTAGACATTGTAGGCGCCGGCCAGGATGACATCCTTCTTGCGGTCGACGATGGTGAAGAAGCCGTCCTCATCCATGCGCGCCAGGTCGCCGGTATGCAGCCAGCCATCCGCCAGCGCCAGCGCCGTCTCCTCGGGGCGCTTCC
>DASYGC010000375.1:0-14431 GCA_036000225.1 Ktedonobacterales bacterium
CGACACTCACCGACCTGCTGGTCGTCGCTACCGACGTTTACACCTGGAAGCTGCTGCGGCGCGACCGCGCGCTGGATCGCGAGCAGGCGGAGGCGCGGGTCAGGCATCTGATCGCCGCCATCCTGCATGAGTCGAAGGGAGCGTGAGATGAGTGACATCCTGTTTGTGACCTGGGACGGCGGTGGTAACGTTCCGCCCGCCCTGGGCATTGCCGCGCAACTACAACTCAGGGGGCATGCCGTGTGTTTTCTGGGCCACGCGCGCCAACGCGAGGCGATCGCGGCAGCTGGCTTCGATTTCCAGCCCTATGCCCACGCCCGCTCCTGGTCTGCCGTGGCACCGCATCCGGGCATCAAGGGCCTCATGCGGCAACTCGACGTGTTCGCCGACCGTGGCATGGGCGCGGACCTGCTCCAGACTGTACACGAGCGACCAGCGGACCTCGTCATAATCGATTGCCTGCTCTTCGGCGCGCTCCAGGCCGCTGAGCGTGCCGGCCTCAGACGCGCCGTGCTGGTGCACACGCTGTACGGCCAGCAGCGCGCCACCTGGAGCACGGGCATGGGCGGCTTGCGGATGCGTTTGAGCGGCCTACGACCGGTGGCGCTGTGGACGCACGCAGACCTCGCGCTGGTCACCACGCTGCGCGCGATTGACCAGTGCGCCGCGGTACCCGTCAATGTCCATTTCACGGGACCAGTCTGGCAGAATGCGCAGCCTGAGCCTGCCGCGCCGCCGGACGGCGAGCCACTCGTACTCGTCAGCCTGAGCACGCTGTACCAGGATGGCCAGGTGAAGGCATTGCAGGCGATCCTGGACGGGCTGGCGCCTCTGCCGGTGCGGGTGGTTCTCACCACCGGCCCCAGCATCGACCCTGCCGCGCTGCGCGCACCGGCCAACGCGCAAGTACTGCGGTACGTCAACCACGACGTGGAGATGTCTCAGGCATCGCTGGTGGTTGGCCATGGCGGCCATGGCACGACAATGACGGCGCTGGCGCACGATCTGCCGCTGGTCATCATGCCGATGTTCGCACTGGGCGACCAGCCGGCCATCGGACATGCACTAGAGCGTCTGGGCGCAGCCCGCGTGCTGCCCAAAAACGCGACTGCCGAGCGCATTGCGGCGGCGGTACAGGAGATGCTCCCCGATGGCCCGCACCGCGCGGCGGCTCGGGCGCTGGGTGCCATGATCCGTGAACATGATGGCGCCGAGGCGGCGGCAGATGTGCTCGAACGCCTGCTGGCGCCGGTACGGGTCTAAGCGAGCCAGCAGGTGAGGGAATTTGCCCGCACGTGCTCGGATGACGATCTGGTCAAAACTATTGACCCGCGTGGCTTCACGGTGGAACTGCAACTCGATGTCTACCTGCAAGCCTTGCTGATCTACTTCGGCAAACTGAGCATCTATTTCAAGGCCATGAGCAGAGCCTTGTCAGAGACATTTCAAGAGTACATTGGCTAAATTCCGCGCCAACACCAAAGGTGCCGAATATCGCTCTGCTTATCCCTACCCTCCCGCCGTCGCGAACAGCGCCGCTCCGGGCATGGTGGCGACCAGGCGCGCGCGCAGCGCGTCGTCTACGGGAACGCCTGCCGCGGCAAACGCCTGGTAGAGCACGCCGATGATCGGCTCGTGGGGGCTACGCAGTGGACGCACGGCGGGTGAGGCGGTCCGGACGGCGGCGACAATGGCATCTTCGAGCACCGTCGTGGGATGGCGGAAGACCCCGCCCGCCAACACCAGCGCGAACGCGGTACCCTCGATGCCCACCTGGCGCGCGGCAGCCAGCGCGATCTGGCCGAGCGCCGCGCCGTGCCGCACCACCACCTCCCGGGCGACCGGGTCGCCGGCATGCGCTTCATCCAGCAGAATCGGCGTCAGATGATCGGCGTGGGTGGGAGCGGGATGGCGTAGATTGGTGAAGCGGTGCAGCACCTGCTCCGCCGTGTCGGCTCCATAGAAGCGCAGCACTCGCGCCGTCAGTGAGGTAGGCGGCGCGATACCCAGCGCCGCGCGATAGACCGCGAAGAGCGTCTTGCGTCCCAGATGGGCGCTGCCCTGTGCTTCGTCCTGCCAGAAGCTGCTGTGCCAGACCCGCCCATTGGGCGCGCGCGCGCCGGTGGCTGCGCCGGTGCCGCAGACCACCGAGACACCCGTGGCATCCGGCGAGCCGGCGTACAGCACGCCCAACGCGTCGTTCTGTGCCAGAACACTCTGCCCGAAGCCCCGCGCGCGCATGGCCTCCCGCCACAGCGCGATATCCTCGGGCCAATCGGCCCCCGCCATGTTGAAGACCCCGGCCACCAGATCCCGCGGGCCAACGCCAGCGGCCGCCAGCGCCCGGCCCACCGCACCCGCGACATTGCCCAGCGCCGCCGCGACCGTCGCGTTGCCCGCGCCATCCGCCGCGGTTCCTTCGATTTCGGTGCCGTCGTAGACCGCGCCATCGGCTTCACGTCCGTTGTGGGGAGTGCCGTCGGACCCCATGCCATCCCGCGATACCCCGTCTCTGGACCCCCCTTGTAGGGGTGCGGGGAGGTCCGGCGTGGCATGGTAGATGTCCGCGCACCCGCCACGGCCCGCGCCCAGGATGGTGCCATCGAGCGCGGCTACCAGCGCGATCGTCTTGGTATTGCCGCCATCAACCGCCAGCACGCACCGCATACGAGGCTCCCCCATTACCGCAACAACCGCTCGGGCAGCAGGTGACGATGCGCGCTGGCCAGTTCGTCATAGAGCGCTTCGGCCAGATACGATGAGACCACCAGCGGATGACTGGCCAGCGCGCGAATCGCGTCGCGTCGCGTGCCGCTCCAGGCGGCCTCTGCCGTCAGCGCCTGGTAGTTGCCTAGCATCTGGACCAGCCCCAGCACGTGGCGCGGCAGGTGTCCCAGCGCCAGGGGGGTGATACCGGTGCGGTCCACGTAGCCCATCGTCTCCACCACCAGGTCATCGGGGAAGTCCGCGAGCGAGCCACGATTCGGGACATTGACGTACCAGCGCTCACGGCGATCGTTATAGATTGCGTCCATCACATCGATGCCCAACTCCAGCTCGTGGATGCCGCCGCGCGAGCGGCCTGGATCGAGCACCGGCTCGTCGCATGCCGCCTGCTCGCGATAGTGCGCCCAGTAGTCGGGCAGGCTGGCCATAATATCTTGCGCGCGAGTGGTGGGTTTGGCGCGCTGCTCGGCCAGGATCTCAGCGCTAAAGTAGTAGTACTGGAAGTACGAGCTGGGCAGCGCATCCATCAAGCGGGCCAGCTCCAGCAGACGCAACTCCTCGCGTGGGGCGGTAGGATCGTCGCGCAGGCGCTCCAGCCCGGCGCGCAGCAGCGGCATTACGTCCTGGCCGTCATACAGGTGCTGGATAGTCCACGAGCCGTGGTTCAGCCCCACCGAAACAGCATCCAGCCTGTCAGGGTCCAACCCGACGAGTTCGACGTATTCGCGATTGGTGACAATCGGTCCCTCGCACAGCGCGACAGTCGGGATCGCGCTGTGGTGGGTGATCGCCTCCGCGACGATGTTGACTGGGTTGGTGTAGTTGAAGAGTCGCGCGCCAGGGCAGACGGCCTCCATATCCTCGATGATAGATCGCATGACATGGATCGAGCGCAGCGCCATGAAGAAGCCGCCCGGTCCCTGGGTCTCTTGACCGATGACTCCATGCTTGAGCGGGATGCTCTCGTCGAGGTAGCGCGCCTCGAAGCCGCCAGGACGGAAGCTGGTGAGCACGGCATCGCAGTCGCGCAGGCCATCGCGCCGATTGGTGGTGGCGCTGATCCGTAGATCCAGCCCGCGCGCGCGCGCCAGCTTGCGCGTGATGGTGCGCACGATGTCCAGGTGCTCCTCATCGAGATCGATGAGGACGACCTCGGAGCCGTCGAAGTTGGCGCCCTGCTCGACGAACGAGGCCATGGTGCCGGCAGCGCGCGTGCTGCCGCCGCCGATGTAGGCAAGCTTGATACGTGCCATGTGTTGCCGTCCTTCCACGGGCGTGCGCACGGTTGCGCGAGGATCCG
Organism: Ktedonobacterales bacterium; assembly: GCA_036000225.1. Taxonomy (GTDB): domain Bacteria; phylum Chloroflexota; class Ktedonobacteria; order Ktedonobacterales; family JADMIN01; genus DASYGC01. Next base: position 4,028 of record DASYGC010000375.1, read on the forward strand.
TAGGGGTATACGGGTCATTCGGAACCGGTCATGATGTATGCCCTCTGGTTGGGGGATGTACACGCGTACACCCTCTATCGAAACGGTTATGGGCTTGCGGCCCGCGTTTTGGGACCATCTGGCGCGACGCTGTGCGCATCGCCCTCACCGTAGAGAAAGCAGTTGGCCCAGTGCCCCCCGCCAAGCTGCGTGCGCCCAGGTATGCGCTCGCGGCAGATCGCCATGGCGTGAGGACAGCGTGGGTGGAAGCGACAGCCGGTCGGCGGAGTGATCAGGCTCGGAATCTCACCGCGCGCCTGGATAGGGGTGTCGCGTGGCCGATCCAGATCGGGCGCGGCGGCGATGAGCAGTTGGGTGTAGGGATGTCTGGGTCGTTGGATGACCTCGTCACTGGGTCCCCCCTCGACCGTCTGGCCCGCGTACATCACCAGCGTATCCTCGGCGAAATACCGCGCACTCGCGATATCGTGGGTGATAAAGAGCACCGCCAGGCGCTCCTCATCCTTCAGGCGCAGCAGCAGATTCAGCACATCCAGCCGGATCGAGACATCCAACATCGAGACTGGCTCGTCCGCCAGCAGCACATCCGGCTGGACCGCCAGCGTGCGGGCGATCGCCACGCGCTGGCGCTGGCCGCCACTGAGTTGGTGGGGATACTTGCTGATGAACTGATCGGCCGGACTCAGATTGACCTTGTTGAGCAGGGTCTGCGCCTGTTCGATTTCCTGGGCGCGGGTGCGCGCGTGGCCGTGAATGCGCAGCGGACGGCTGAGATGGTACCGCACGTCATGCAGCGCATTCAGTGAGGAAAACGGATCCTGGAAGATGAGTTGCACGTGGCGACGATAGGCCAGCAGCGCGGCGCGGCTATTGCCGCGCACCAGTTGATCCTGGTAGCGCAGGCTCCCCGACGTTGGCTCGTACAGGCGTGCCAGCAACCGCGCGACCGTCGTCTTGCCACTCCCGCTCTCGCCTACCAGCGCCAGCGCCCGGCCAGGGTACAACGCGAGCGAAGCATCCTCGACCGCGTGTACCACCTGGGCTGGCCTGCCGACACGAAACTGGCGCACGGGAAAGTACTTGCGTAGATGGCGCGCTTCCATCACCGGCGCGCTACCAGCGATAGTGGCTGGCCCGGTGTCCGCCGGCCCGGCGGGACCGGGCGAGTGCGAAAGACTCATGGCGCGCTCCTTTCGCCTTGCCCCGCGACCTGCCCGCGCGCATAGGCCGACTCATAGCCCGCCGCGAACGTCTGGACGGTCGGCAGCGCGCTGGGGCCATGGCGTGGATCATAGAGGTGGCAGGCGACCTGCTGAGAGTCCGCTGAGCCCATCGCCCCGCGCAGCGCCGGCAGCTCAGAACGGCAGGCCGCAACGACCATGGGGCAGCGCGGATGGAACGCACACCCCGGCGGGATGTTGCGCAGATCAGGCGGTGCACCGGGAATCCCCGTCATGCGCCGCCGCTCGCCGTGGATCGTGGGAAACGAGTTGAGCATCCCATAACTGTAGGGATGGCGCGGCTGAGCTTTCAACTCGTCGCGTGTTGCCATCTCCACCACACGCCCGGCGTACATGATCGCCACTTTGTCTGCCAGTTCGAGCAAGAGCGAGAGATCGTGGGTGATGAAGATCACCGAGAACTCAAGGTCGGTGCGCAGCGCGACGATCTCCATCAGGATCTCGCGCTGCACCACTACATCCAGCGCTGTCGTCGGCTCGTCCATAATGATGACTTCGGGGCCCAGCGCGAGCGCGATGGCGATGATGGCACGCTGACGCATGCCACCACTCAACTCATGCGGGTAGCTGCGCAGACGATCGGGCGCGATGCTGACCAGGCGCAATAGCTCGGTCGCGCGCGCGATTCGCTGGGCGCGGGTCATTTCAGGGCGATGCGCCCGCAAGACATCCATGATCTGGGCGCCGACCGTAATCACGGGATTGAGCGCGTTCATCGCGCTCTGAAAGACGATGGCGAGCTCCTTCCAGCGGATGGCGCGTAACTGGCCGGTCGAGAGCTTGAGCAGATCAACCGCGCGCCCCTCCTGCCCCCCGTAGCCGAGCGTCGCGGGGGGGCCAGCGATAGGCGAGCCGGAGTTGGGGTGTCGCTCATTGGCTCGTGGATAGTACAGCACCTCGCCGCCGATAATCTCCGCGGGCGGCTTGAGCAGCCGGGTGACGGCGTAGCCCAGCGTCGATTTGCCGCTACCACTCTCTCCCGCCAATCCCAGAATCTGCCCGCGTTCCAACGTCACACTGACATCGGTCAGCCCGTGTACCGTCCCGTTGCCGGCGTGATAGTCAACGCTAAGGTGCTTGATCTCAAGCAGGGGCGTCCGGTTGCTCACCTGCCGAGCGACACCGTGGAAGGCTCCTTGGCTCATGACACGACTACCTTCTTTGTCCTGCCTACGCGCTCGGCTCTGATGATGCGCAGACGTGGATTGGCGATCTCGTCGATGCCGAAGTTGACGAAGACCAACCCGGCTCCCAGCAGAGCGATGCATAGGCCGGGCGGCACGAACCACCACCACGACCCCAGCAGCAGCGCGTCGTTGTTGCCCGCCCAGTAGAGCATGGTGCCCCAGCTCACGCTGCCCAGATCACCCAGACCGAGGAATTCCAGCCCGGCCTCGGCGAGGATCACATAGATAATCGTGCCCAACAGTTGAGCCACGATCACGCCGATCTCCGCGGGGAGAATCTCATAGAAGATGATGCGCCAGGACGATTCACCGACGGCCTTGGCGGCCAGGACGCTCTCACGATTGCGCATTGAGAGCGTTTGCGCGCGCAACACTCGAGCCCCCCACGACCAGCCGGTAATCGTGAGCACGAAGCCGATGGTCAGCGGCCCCTTGTAGGGAAGGAATGACGCCAGCACAATGGCCAGGGGCAGGGTTGGCAACACCAAAAAGACATTGGAGATCAGCGAGAGCAACTCGTCGATCCAGCCCTCGAAATAGCCCGAACCCAGACCCACGATGACCGAGATGATGGTGGCAATGATCCCCGTGATGAAGCCCAGCGCCACCGAAACGCGCGCGCCGACGACAATCTGCGCCAGCACGTCCTGGCCAAAGCTGGTGGTCCCCAGCAGATGCGCGGGCGAGGGGCCAGCGCTCACGTCCGGGCCAAAGGCGTTGGGATCGGTCGTGACGAATAGCGGGCCAACCAGCGCGAGCAACACGAAAAAGGTCACGATGATCAGCCCGATTGTCACGTTGCTATTCACGGTTGCCAGACGCCAGAGGCCGCGCAGGCGCACGACGAGCGGCCCTTCGCTCCTCTCCGGCGTGGGTTCCAAGGTCCGCGCGGTGTCGATTGGTGCTGATGTAACGCTCATCGCGCTCCCTAGCCTTTCTCACCACGCACGCGCGGATCGAGGATGACGTAGACCAGGTCCGCCAGGAAGTTGGCCACCAGCACCGCTACGGTGATGATCAGAAACAGACCTTGAATCACGGGATAGTCTTTATTCTCCACCCCCTGTACCAGGGCGTAGCCGATGCCCGGATAGTTGAAGACGATCTCGGTGAGCAGCGAGCCGCTGACCACGAAGCCGAGAGAGAGCGCGAAGCCAGTGATGTTCGGCAAGATGGCATTGCGCGCGGCGTAGGTCAGCATGATGCGATGTTGTGGCAAACCCTTGGCTTCGGCCATCAACACGTAGTCCTCCGAGAGCGTCGTGATCATCATATTGCGCATACCGAGCATCCAGCCAGCGATTGAACCGATGATGATCGTGAACGCCGGCAGGATGGCATACCTGGCGGCCGATAGCAAGAATCCCAGGCTCGGGCCAGGCGAGTAGGTATAGATGTCGTAGCCACCGTTGGGCGGGAACCAATTCAGGGTATAGCCAAGAATGAAGACCAGCGCGAGCGCGAACCAGAAGTAGGGAAGGGCGGCAATGAAGGTGAAGGCGGGCATGAGCAAGGTATCCAGCTTCGAGCCGCGCCACCAGGCAACGCACACCCCTAGTATGGTGCCAATCACGAAGCTCAGGATCAACGCGACGCCGACCAGCACCAGCGTCCACGGAAGGTCGCGGGCGATGACGTTGGTCACTGGCTCGGAATTGGCGAAAGAGGTGCCCAGATTGGCATGCAGCAAATTGTTCAGGTACTGCCCATACTGCGCGTACAGCGGTTCATTGGTGACACCATACTGCACCTCCAACGCGTGCAGCGCCGCGGGGGAGATCCCGCCCGCGCGGGCGTGGCGGGCGAGCAGCGCCTGCGCGGGATTGCCTGGTGTCAGGCGTGGGATCAAGAAGTTCACGGTGGCCGACGCCCAGAGCGCGACGAGATAAAAGCCGACTCGCCGGATCAGTTGGCGCATGCTCGACCTCCTCCAGACCGACAACGCGCGCGGTGAGAGCGGGTGGGTGCGGCACACAGTCCCTGCGCCGGCCGCTGGGGCGGGTCGGAACCATTCCGACCGTTCGGGTCGCGCTGGGGCTGTGTGCCTCTATCCTACGCTATTGGTGCAGATTGAGCAGCACGATTTCATCATCCGGGTAGGTGTACGGTGACGCTTCGGCGTAGGGGTGGTTCTGGTCGGGCCAGCCAACGTATTTGAGCGTGTTGTACTCATACCAGTATGGCTCGTTCATCAGGAAGACCACAGGCACCTGTTCGACGACGATCTTCTCAATGCCAGACATGGCCTGCTTCTGCTGCGCCAGATCAATCGTGTTGTTGTATTGCGCCAGCAGGGCGTCAGTCGCGGGATCCGACCACCGCTCGAAGTTCGTGTTCGCGGCCTGGCCGATTGGCGCGGAGTTGCCACTGGCCAGGACCTCATCGTAAATGTAGTACGGAGTGGGACCAGGCGTCTCGCCCCAGATGGACATGTCGTAGGACCCGTTCTGCAGGTTCTGGAAGAATTGGCCGAACTGATCCTGGGTGACGTTGACCTGGATGCCGATGGCTTTGAGATTGTCGGCGATGATCTGACAATCGGAGATCCAGTCGGTGTAGCCTGACACGACATCCAGGTTGACTGACAGTTTCTTGCCACCGGGCCCAACCAGGATGCCATCACTGCCTTTGGTGTAGCCGGCGCTCGCCATGAGTTGCGTCGCCTGGCTGGGGTCGTGTGCGAAGGCGCTGGTGGCATAGGCGGGATCGAGGAACTGTTTGCCTGCCGGCAGGATGATGCCGGTGGGGTGCGCGACTGGCTCATAGCCGCTTTCGCCGACCGAAGAGAGTTTGGCGCGGTCGATCGCGAAGCTGATGGCCTTGCGCACGGTGAGCTGATTGAAAGGCGCCTTCGTCAGGTTGAGGAAGAGCATCACCGGATCGCTTGGCGCGAAGAAATAGTGATTGTGTGTCTTGTCGCGCGCCACGAACGTTTTGCTGACGTTTGGCGTGTACAGTCCGTTCCAGTCGGTCTGGTCACTATTCATCGCCAGCTCGGCCGTGGTGTTGCCGTTGAATGCCGGGTAGCGAATCTCTGGCACGACCGGCTTGCCTGGCTGCCAGTAACGTGGATTCTTCGTGAAGTCGATCAATTGCGGTGTGAAGGACTTGAAGACGAAAGGTCCAGTGCCGATCGGTGTTGTATCGGTATACTTGCTCGGGTCGCCAACGCCGGACCAGATATGTTGGGAGACGATGAATGTCTGGCCTCCCAGGAACCACAGCAGCGAGCTGTTGGGCGAAGTAAGGGTCACGTCAACGGTTTGCGGATCGGGCGCTGTCACATCCTGGATCGAGCTGCCAATGCCGTTATTGTCGATGGCTGGATACTGCTTGATCAACTTGAGGGTAAACACCACGTCAGCGGCTGTGAAGGGTTGACCATCCGACCACGTGACTCCCGGATGCAGCTTGAAGGTGATCCGCGACGCGTCGCTCGAATACGCATATGAATTGGCCAGCCAGGGCTTGATGTCGCCATTGGCTCGATTGAAGAACAGCAGGGTTTCATAGACCGGACCCCACTGGCCATAGCTATTGACCGAGAGATTGTACGGGTTAAAGTTCTGGACGAGATCGCCGCCGGTATTGGCGACGATGACCACCGGCTGCGGCGGCCCAGCGGGCTTTGCCTGCGTGGGCCCGCATGCCGCGAGCAGCAATGCGGACAGCATCAGGGATGCCCAGAGCAATCGTCCCCTGGTCATGTTCCGAGTCGCGAGTGGTTGGTGCGCCACGGGAAGCCTCCTCCTGATATCGGCTGACGAACCGGCACGGGGCGCATAACCGTACGCCCCAACGGCGCGAGCGGGCGAGAACGACGTAGCCAGCCGGCATGACCGGTGCTGACCACCGTGTCATCGGGATACTGAGGGAAGCATGACGGAACAGGAAATTAGAGCGAGCGAGACGCCGGCATGTGTCCGCGGCGGTGCTGGACGCACGCCTGTGATTGGACTGGTCCGCGGCACGCACCGTGGCCGGCGGCGCATGGTTGGTACGACGATAGTCTGCCGCATGCAGGCTGTCAGGACACACCGAGCGAGATGGGGGCATCAGCGCCGCACGAGGCGCGCACAATCAAGGTGGTTGAGAGCTCGATGCGGATCGGGCTGGGGACGCTTACCGTGGAGGGCACCGTGGCGGCGTCAGTGTTGGGTTCGCGATCGAAAGCACCTCGTGTTTCGGAGAGCATGGAGAGCAAAAGCTGGATGCCACGTTGACCCATTTCCGCGTACGGTTGGCGGATGGTGGTCAGCGGCGGGCGCACATGCGCCGAGGGCGCCTCGTCGTCGAAGCCGACCAATGCGAGATCGCGTGGCACCGCGAGGCCATGTGCTTCGGCGGACAGCAGGACGCCGTATGCCATCTGATCGGTGGCGGCGAAGATCGCGGTCGGCCGCTGTTCCGGCGGCAGCGCAAAGAGCCGGTCGGCGCAGGCACGTCCTGAAGGCGGCAGGAAGTCGCCTTCCAATGCGAGATCGGGGTCGGGCGCGATGCCGGCCTCGCGCAGCGCGCGCAGATAGCCGTTGTAGCGGTCGGCCGAGGCGAGATACTCGTGTGGTCCCTGAATGTGCGCGATGCGGCGATGACCCAGGCTGATCAGGTGGCGCACGGCGGTATAGGCACCGGTGACGTTGTCGGCGCGCACCCACGGCGTGTGGTACTCCTGCTGATCGTCGATGACGACGACCGGCAGTCCTTCCTGGTACAGCTCGGTCAGGTGGGCGGCGGCGCGGCCGGGATAGATGGCCAGCAGTCCGGCGGTCAGGTGACCGGCGAGCAAACGGTTGATGATGTCGCGGCGGTCGCGTTCCAGGTCTTCGTCATTGTAGCTGTAGAGCACCAGCTCGTAGGGTGTGCGGTTGACCACCGCGGTGATGCCGCCGATCAACTCGGGCATCACCGGCCAACTGAAGAACGGGACCAACATGCCGAGCAGCCGGCTGCGCCCACCGGCCAACCCCGCGGCGGTGATGCTGGGAACATAGCCCTGCTCCTCGATGACGCGCAGCACCCGATCACGCGTATCAGCATCGACATCAGGGCGGTGATTCAGCACGCGGGAGACCGTGGTGCGCGAGACCCCGGCCAGCCGCGCGATATCCTCGATAGTGCTCTTTCTGGTCATGGCAGCGCCCCCCAATTGTACTAGCTGGGAACGTTTCCGGTATCGATCCCGGAACCGCTTCCGGGATCGCTCACGGGCAAGTATAACCGGGCCAGTTCTTCCTGTCAAGGGGTTGGGGTTCGCGATTTCGCAGCGTCCTCCGCTGGCGCGTACTTTGCGAGCGGATGACTTCGAGGCGACCACCATGTACGCATTGCGCCTGGTCAGTGATCTTCAATCGCCGGAATTGACGCGCTGATTGAGTATGCGCTGCGGAGTATGCGCTGCGGGACTGATATGCCGGTCGCGTGCTGATGACCCATGGGTCTCACCAGACTGGCATGAATACGGTGCGGCCTGCTACAGTTCAATGCGGTCCGGTTGGCAGACGCGCGAACGGTCATCGTGCGCGAAGACGCCGGCCAGCGCGATGAGGGAGAAGGCGACGATGCGGCAGAAGATGCTCCTAAGCGGTGCGCTGGCGGTGGTATTTGGCGTGTCAGGTGTCGTGCACCTGGTGGCGCCAGGGGTATACCGTCCGATTATGCCGCAGTGGCTGCCCGCGCCCCTGGCGCTGATCTACATCAGCGGCGTGTGCGAACTGCTGGGCGCGTTGGGTCTGCTGGCGCCGCGCGTGGCACCGGTGCGCGGGCTCACGCGCTATGGGCTGGTTGCGCTGCTGTTCGCGGTCTTTCCCGCCAACGTGCAGATGGCCTTCAATGGCTTCACGCAAGGCGCGTCGCCGCTGGCGCTCTCGCTGGAAGTCGCGCGGCTACCGCTGCAGTGGGTGCTCATCATGGCGGTGCTGGCCGCGACCGAGGCGCCACGCCTGCCACACTCTGCGACGCCTGCCCAACCGACCGTAAATGGCTGAATGGTCCGTGTCGGGTCCGCGACTGGCTTCAGTAGGCTTTTGACGGATCGAAGTCCGCGCGCAACAGGTCCTCGAGCGTCTTCAGGTCATCCATGAACTCAGCCTGACTCTGATCGGGCCGTTGTTCGAGTTCCTCGACCACTTCGAGCGTAAACGCCTGCCCTCCACACTCGGCCCAATCCTGTTTCAGTTTGGGGTGCAGTGCGGATCCAGTGGACACCGCAAATTGGAAGTGATTGCGCACGCTCGCCAGATTCGCGGCATGACCGAGCAGATACTTCCCGTTCACGGTATTCATGACGACGTAGACACCACCCTGGAGCCTGCGCTCTTTGTATTCCCTGCTGAGGTCTTTTCGGCGATGCATGCCGTGGGGCGCCTTTCAATCCTTCCGCTGGGTCAATGATTCCGCTGCGAACAGCGTACCACGGAACAATGGAGCAATGGAGCACAGGACCTGTATCCAGGGTCGATAGCAAATGGCTGGCCCCCAGGACCCACGGGTCTTGTGCTCGCCACAGCTCCCAGGTATACTGCCGGGTATCCAAACAGCCGCCCAGGGGAAAGGAGACGCGCGTGGACACCATCCTGCTGATCGCGGCGCTGGTCTCGGGCGCGCTGACCATCGTCTTCATCCTGGCCGGGCTGCGCGAGATCGCCACGAAATCCAGCGGACGGCGACGGCGCGACTTCCTGCTGGCGCTGAGCTTCAGCCTGATCACCGCCGCGCTGACGATCGCGCAGCTGGTGAGCACGGCGCAACAGCTCAGCATCCTGCGCTGATTGATGGATGTGGCGCGCGAGGCTGGCAAGGCGGCTTCTAGTGTGCGGACGAGACGGCGTGGTGGCGGGTGCGGCGACCTGAACCCGCGAGCGAGGAGCGAGGCGATGGCCGAGGACGCGACAACGGTGGAGATGACCACGCCGACCCCGGCCACGACCCCGCCCGCCAGCATCATCCCCGCGCAGCTCGCGCGCCTGGCCTGGCTCTGCACGGTGGCAAGCGGGCTGATCCTGGCGGGGGTGCTGGGCGGCAACGCGCTCCTGCTGCTCGCGGGCTTCGCGCCCACCCTCTGGCTGATCGCGCTGGTAGATATCGGGCCGCTGATCGCCCTCGCGCTGGGCAACGTGGCCACCATCACCGGCTACTACGGCACCTGGCGTATCCTGCGCCGGCTGGACGAATACAGCGCGCGGGAAGACGCCAAGAATCAGTTGCTGCAGGCGCCGGGTCTGGTCCAGGATCTGCCGCGCGTGCTGAGCCGCCGCTTCGGCTGCGTTCACATCGTGGCGCTGGGCACGCTCGCCGTCTCGCTGGTGGTCACCGGGCTTACGCTGGCGCCAGCGCCGCTGCGCGCGCTGGGCGTGGCCGTTGTGGTGGCGGCGCCGACTCCCACCCCCACGCTGTCGCCAACTCCCTCACCCACCGCGACACCGGCGTCAGTGCTCAATCTGGCGGTGCGGCCCACCAGCGCGCAGCAGCAGTGCGCCGCCGATGGCACGCTCCCGCCGCTGAATGTGACGCTCGACAACACCGGCAGCACCGTCGCCGTCGGATGGAGCGTCGGCATCACCGACACCCTGCCGGGCACCAACGTGCCCTGGGCAACGGCCAACCCTGCGGCGGGCAGCGTGGCGGCGGGTGCGACCGGTGAGTTCGCATTGGTTTCCACCGACCGTCTATGCGACGCGTTCAAGCAGCCGCAAGCCTTCACGGCAACTGTCACGCTGTCCAACGGCGCCGTCGCGCCGATCAGCATCACCGATACCATCACACCGGTCGGCACCGCGGGCGGCTTCGCAGTCGCGCGGAACCAGGATATCCAGCAAACCTGCGTGCCGGGCACGGTGCCGCTGGCACCAGCCTACACGCTCACGCTGAGTAATCAGTCGAGCGGCGCCAGTGTCACCTGGAGCATCGGCCAGTTCGATCTCAATGTCAATGGATCGCCCTGGGCCACCGCTAATCCGGCGCGCGGCGTGGTGGAGGCA
>DASYGC010000376.1:0-3988 GCA_036000225.1 Ktedonobacterales bacterium
GAGGATGGCTACGCCACGATCGTCGACCGCAAGAAAGACATGATCCTGACCGCTGGTTTCAACGTGTATCCCGCCGAGATCGAGCGCGTGCTGTGCATGCATCCGGCTGTGGCACTGGCTGCCGTCGCCGGCGTCGCGGACGAGATGAAGGGGGAACTGGCAAAGGCCTTTGTGGTCGTGAAATCCGGCGCGGACGTATCGCGCGAAGCCCTGATCGCGCACTGTCGCCTGCATCTCGCCGCCTACAAAGTGCCGCGTGGTGTGCAGTTCGTTGCCACCGTTCCCACCACCTCGTCTGGCAAGATCATGCGACGAATGCTGAAGGAAGTGGACGATGGCTCGCTCGCATTGCACTGAGCGTACTCTACGAGCACTCCGCGATGCCCCCCATTAATGGAGCAGGCTCCCCACTGGCCCACGCGCCCAGGAGTGGATCGCACCTGCGCGTGCCCGGCGGCAGGATTAGTTCCCCCAACGGAGACCCTAGGCGAATGACGGCAAAGCGCCGATCTGCTGCAGGACGCTCACGATATCGCCCACGCCGCGATGTTCCACGATCTTCCCGCCTGCGAAGCGGAACATGGACATGCCCACCACGCTGAACGCTTTGCCGGTGGGAGGAATGCCCAACATGTCACGGGTATGCGTGCCGGTGATGGTGATGAAGGCCGCCACGCGATCCCCCTCGGCGATCAAGTCTTCGATCCTGACATGGAAGTCCGGGATCATCTGGCGATTCGCGGCAGCGATCGCCCTGGCGCCCTCCAGGCCCGACGGGAAGCCCGGGAAGGCTGTGGGCATGCTGATATCGGTGGCCACAACCTCGCCTAGCGCGGCCAGTTCACCGCTGTTGAGGATCTCCTGGTATCGGCGCACAAGATCCTTCTGCTGTTCCGGCGGCATGGCGCACCTTCTCTCGCACTACCAATTGAGCAATTGAACGTGCTGAAGCGTACCACAGGCTGACCCTATCAGGTGGTTGGCGGGACGCGCATCGCCGCGCCGTCCTGCAAGGCAAGATCCACCGCTCTCTCCAGGGCCATCCCTCGGCCGTCGGCAAGGGCGTGGGCATAGGCATCTTCGCCAAGCGTGGCGCGGATGTGCGCCACGGCACGTGCATAGTCGGGCTCAATGACTGGAGGCAGCGGCGAACCTGTCACCTCGCGGGCAGCGATACCGGCGCCGAAAAGGCGCGCGGCCAGCAGCGGCTCCCGCTCCGCGGTGACGAGCGAGCGCGGAAGATCCCTATTCAATGATGTGCCGACAAGGCAAATGGCCAGACCCTCCAGCAATGTGGCCATGCCCACGGTGTTACCCACATCCCTATAGCGCGCCAGGCCCTCTTCAAACAGCATCCGAGCGCGCGCCCAGTCGTTTCGGCGCAGCGCGAGGGTTCCCAGCACGTTGAGCGCCAACGTGCTGGTCCATCGGTCGTCCAGGCGTCTGAACAGGGCGAGGCTCTCCTCCAGCAGTGCCTCGGCGCCTCCGATCTCGCCTCGGCTCATTGAGAGCGCGCCAAGATTGACCAGTGCGTGCGCGACCAATGCCTGATTCCCCAGTTCCCGACCCAGTTCCATGCTTCGCTCCAGCAACGGCTGCGCCCTGCCATACTCACCCTGGTGCATGGCGACCGCGCCCACGCCGAGCAGCGCCTTGGCGACGCCCATCCCGTCCTCCAGGGCCTCCGAGAGCGATAGGCTCTCCGCGTACAGGGCGCGGGCCTGCTCAAAGTCGCCTAGCGCCTCCGCCAGCACTCCCGCCCCATACAGTGCCTTCGCCCGCGTGTCCGCAGGCACAGCGACGTCGCCGGTCGCCATCGTCTCCAGCCACTGCCGCCCCTCCCGGCAGTGCCCATGTATCCACCAGAACCCTACCAGCGCTCCGGCCAGTCGCGCGCCGATGATCGTGCGATCTTCCTCGCGCGCGCTCCATCGTAGCGCCGCCCGCAGGTTATCGTGGTCCGCCGCGAGTCGGTCCAGCCACGCCCGCTGCCCTAAGCCAAGCACATGCTGCTCCGCCGCCTCCGCCAGCGCCAGGTAGTACTCGGCGTGGCCCCGCTCCAGCGCCGCCACCTCTCCGGCAGTAGCCAGCTGCTCCAGCGCGAACTCCCGCACGGTCTCCAGCATCCCCACGCGCACATCGCCCCCGGCGTCCTGCCGCCGCACCAGGCTCTTGTCGACCAGCGCCTCCAGCCACTTCAGCAGATCTCCACTCAGGTCCAGGTCCGCGGCGCAGACCGCCTCTACTGCCTCCACCGTGCAGTCACCGGCAAATACCGCCATCCGCCGCAGCAGCGCCTGCTCCCCCACGTGCAGCAGGTCGTAGCTCCAGCCGATGGCTGCGCGCATCGTCTGCTGTCGCTCGGGGAGATCACGCGACCCGCCCACCAGCACCCCTAGACGTCGCTCTAGCCGCGCGAGCAGCGCCGCTGGGGGGAGGAGCGAAATCCGGGTGGCGGCGAGTTCGATGGCCAGGGGCAGGCCATCCAGACGCCGGCAGATGGCGGCCACCTCTGCCGTGTTCGCCGTGGTGATGGTGAAGGAGGGCTGGACGGCCTGCGCGCGTTGGAGGAATAGAGCCACCGCGGGCGACGCGATCACCTGCGCCAGGCCGGCGGATCCGTGCAGTGCAGGCAGGCCAAGCGGAGCCACATCGAAGTGGTGCTCGGCACGCAGGCGGAGGAGGCTCCGGCTGGTCACGAGGAGAGCGAGGCGCGGGCAGGCGGACAGCAGGTCGGCCAGCAGCGGGGCGGCGGGCAGCAGGTGCTCGAAGTTGTCCAGCAGCACCAGCAGTGCTCTGCCGCGAAGACAGGCCACTATCCCCTCCACCAGGCGGCGATCCGCCGTCTCGCGCACGCCTAACGCGCCTGCCAGGGCAGCCGGGACCAGCGCAGGGTCGGCGACGGACGCGAGGGAGACGAAGGCGACGCCATCAGGGAACGCAGAGCCCGCCTCCGCCGCCACGGCCAGGCCCAGGCGTGTCTTGCCCACGCCACCTGGTCCCGTGAGCGTGACTAGGCGCACGTCATCGCGGCGCAGTAGCGCTACCACCAGCGCCACGTCCGCGGAGCGGCCCACCAGGGGAGTCGGGGGTGCTGGAAGGAGCTGGATCGCAGAGGACGCAGGCGCTGGGCTAGCGGGCACACGGCGACGGGGAGTGGGCGTGGCCGCGGCGATCAGACGCGCAGCGTCCCTCTCGCCCAGCCCGAGCGCCACAACCAGCCGCCGTACCGTGTCCTTGTACGGCATGCTCCTGCCACGCTCCAGGGCGCGAATGCTGCGCGCGCTGATGCCAGCCCGCTCAGCAAGCGCCTCCTGCGTGAGTCCGGCCGCCAGTCGTAGATCTCGACAGGTATCGCCAAACGGGGCGCCCAACTCTGTGTCCATACGCCTCCGGCCAGGGCCTCCTGGGTCAGCCCGGCGGCGAGGCGATAGTCCTTGAGCACGTCGCCGAACGCGCCGGTGGTCTGTGCGCCGTGCCCCGACCTCGCTGCCTCGTCCACGGTCGGGGCCATGATACCAGGCCCGACGCCCGCTATCAGCGGCGCTCGACTCAAGTCGCCGTGCGAGACATGCGCCCCTCGCACGATCCGTGCAAGGCATGGAAGCTGTGCTGCCGAGGATTGGCGTGCTGGAACGCTCACGCATATCTATACAGTACGCCGACCGTCCGTGGCCATCGTCCGAACGTACCCTGCACGGCGCCAGTTGCTCACGGCACTCCCAGCCCTGGGTGCAGCCGCTCCTCGCCCAAGGACCTCGGCGCTGGCAGCGTCATCAGCCTACTGATCGCCGGCGAAGCCACCAACACCTCAACGAAAACGGAAGCAGATTGTGGCAGTCCTGCCAAGATTTGCTCCCGGTGACAGGGGTCGAACCGACGTTTGCCCAAAACTTGGGGTTCTCCCAGCGGAAACCGGGAGAACCCCATGGCGATTAGGGCTAGAGACTTAATGACCGCCGCAGGCGCAATTGCCGCCGCACCCGCA
>DASYGC010000377.1:0-1622 GCA_036000225.1 Ktedonobacterales bacterium
GGCTGGCGTGGCGTACCGGCTGTGGCCGCAGAGCCGGAGGCTCGAACCCGCGCGCGGCGCGGAAATCAACCATGCAGAATTGTCCGGCCTGGCGCTGGAGCTGGCCGGCTGGGGTATCACCGCGGGCAGCGACGGTTTGTCCTGGCTCGACCCTCCGCCGGCCGGGGCGTTGGCGCAGGCACGCGACCTGCTGTGTGCCCTGGGGGCGCTGGCCACGGATGGCAGGATCACCGCGCTGGGCCGCCGCATGCTCGAACTCGGCGCCAGTCCCCGACTCGGCGCCGCGGCCTTGCGCGCGCCGGGGCGGTGGCGCGCACAGATTGCGGACCTGCTGGCCCTGATGGAAGCGCGCTCCCCGCTGCGCGGCGCGCAGGCGCGCAATGACGACTTTCGCGTGCGCCTGGACGCCTTGCATGCCTGGCGCGATCGACGCGGGGGCGCCGCACGAGGCGAGGCCGACAGCGGCGCGCTGGCCGCCATCGAGCAGGCGAGCAAAGGTTGGCGGCGGCGCCTGGACGTGCGCACCGCGGCCAGCGGCAGTGCCGACAGCCACGCGGTGGGCGACCTGCTCGCGCCGGCCTTTCCCGATCGCATCGCCCATCGTGACGAAGGCGATCCACGGCGTTACACGCTCGCCAATGGGCGCGGTGCGCGCCTGCACGAAGAGACCGCCCTGCTCGGCGAACCCTGGCTGGTGGTGCTGGATTTGCGCCTGGAGGCGCGCGACAGCCTGGTGTTTGCCGCCGCACCGCTGGATCCGCGCACGCTCGAACGCGACTTCCCCGCGCAATTCACCCGCGCGCGCACGCTGCGCTGGAACGACCAGCGCGGCGCCGCCGAAGCCTTCGACGAGGAGCGTTTCGGCGCGATCGTGCTGGCGCGCCACAGCGTGCCGGTGACGGCGGCGGACGCGTTGCCGGCCATGCTCGCGGCGATCCGTGCCCGCGGGCTCGACGGGCTGCCATGGAGCGACCAGGCCCGGAACCTGCGCGCCCGCGTGCAGGCGCTGCGCGCCTGGCGGCCGGAGCTCGGCCTGCCCGATCTGTCCGACGCCTCGCTGCTGACCACGCTCGAAACCTGGCTGGCACCCTTTCTGGGCGGCAAGCATCGCCTCGACGCCCTGCGCGGGGAAGATCTGTCGCAGGCGCTGTCGGCATGGCTCGACCACGGGCAACGCCGACAACTCGACGCGCAGGCGCCGGAACAGCTGGTGGTGCCCAGCAGCCAGTCGCGCCGGCTGGAATACGCCGGTGCGGCGGCGCCCATCCTGGCCGTCAAGTTGCAGGAACTGTTCGGGCTTGCCGACACGCCCCGTGTCGCGGATGGCCGCGTCGCCGTCACCTTGCATCTGCTCTCGCCCGCGGGTCGCCCAATCCAGGTCACCCAGGACCTGCGCGGCTTCTGGGAGCGCACGTATCCTGAAGTCAGGAAGGAGTTGAAGGGCCGCTACCCGCGCCATCCGTGGCCGGACGATCCGTGGACCGCCAAGGCCACGCACCGGGCCAAGCCGCGGGGCACCTAGACCGGTGCGGGGACCAGTCGGGGCGACGACGGCGGCTGGCGCGAAGCCCGGTGGTCCATACAATCCTCAATAATCGCCTTCGCCGGCCGATAGACCTGAA
>DASYGC010000378.1:0-2657 GCA_036000225.1 Ktedonobacterales bacterium
GCACGGCATCGGACAGCGACACACTGGTCTCCAGGCGATAGGTCAGGCCGCCCTCGGTCCAGATCAGGACGTGGCCGGTCACCAGGCGACGGAGTTCGGTCGATCCGTCGCGCACCACCACCAGATAGGGGCCATCGGTCCACAGCGCCGGCTGCCCGTGCACGGTGGCCGTTTGGATGGCCGGCGGGGCGACCTTGTATACGAAGACGCCCGACGACAGCTCATGCAGACTCAGACGCACCTGGTCGGGGTGCCCCGGCACCAACCACACGAGAACGACAAGCGGGCCGTTCAGATCTTGCAGATAGACCAGATCAGGCCGACCCAGATCCGGCGGATAGGTGGGCAGACGTATGGGAAAACCGGCCCGGGTGCGCGCATTGCTCAGCGTGGTCTGGCCCGCCAGATCGAGCACTGAGGCCAGCGGAGTTGGTGTCGGACCAGCCGCCGTCACCGGTGTGGGTTCAGTGCGCGTGATATGGACGGCGCCCAACTGCCAGAGCGCCTGGACGGCCGCGCGCACCTGCGGCGCCAGCAGCACGAGAGAAAGCAGCACGGCCGCCGCGATGGCGCTCCTGGCCGCCGGCCAGCGCCGCATGTGGCGCCGCGGTACATCAGGAGCATGGCGCACCAGGGGCATGGGTCTGGCCCCACGCCCAGCTCTCCTCGTGCGCGGCACGGTTGCCGTGAGCCGCGTTTCGAGTTCCGTGGCGAAGCGCTGGTCGGGCCGCAGGGTGTCGGCCAGATCGAGCAGGGCGGCGGCCACGGCGCGTTCGTTCCCTGGTTCCCCAAGGGGCGGTCGCCACGCGCCATCGGACTGGCAAGCGGCAATAAAGCGCTCCAGCTCATCGGCCAGCGGATCGCGCTCGTCGTTCATGCCTGTGCCTCGTTCCGATACACCAGCCGCGCGCGCAGATCCCGCAGCCCGCGGTGGACCAGCATCTTGGCGGCGTCCTCAGACCTGCCCATCGCTTCGGCGACCTCAGCCAGGCTCAGTCCCGCGAAGAGGCGCAAGACGATGGCCTCTGCGCGGTCCGGCGCTAGCACGCGCAGCACCCGCGCAACCTCGGCCACCTCGAGCCGGCCGATCGCGATCCGCTCGGGTGACGCCTCCGTTGAGGGTAGTTCCAGGGCGTCATCCAGCGGCACCGTTGGGTGCGAGGTGCGGTGTACATCGGCCACCTTGTTGCGCGCGATTCTGAGCAGCCACGCGCTGAATGGACCTTGCCCACGGTAGCCAGCCAACCCTTCCAACACCGCCAGGAAGGTCTGCGCCGTCACCTCTTGCGCCACCTGCTTGTCGCCCACGTGTGCCAGGACATAGCGATACACGCGGGTCAGATGCCGGCGATAGAGCGCGGCAAAGGCCGCGGTGTCGCGCAACGCCAGTTCCACCATCTCGGCGTCGGTGCGATCTTCCTCTGCCTGGGTGGCGATGCGCGGGCTGCCTGCAGTCTCGCCATTGACCTCGGACATGGCGCATCTCATTCCCACCGCTGGTGCGCGAACGGTTCCCAACGCGTTCCACCACTCGTCGGGCAAGCGGCAGGCACATCCGTTGTAGCGCATCCAGATCGACGTGTATCTCTATGTCGCGGGTGAGGGGAGACAGGTAACACGCAACATCGTCAGCGTGCCTCGGCGAGGAGCGTGCGCAAATCCTGGGCAGTGGCCCTGGGGTCGATGGGCTGGCTGAGCAATTCGCGTTCGTTGCCCCGCGCGTCGATCAGATAGGTGGCGACGGTATGCGTCACATCGGTCGGTGACGGGATCACTTCGATGCCATAGGCTTTCCAGATCGGCGCCAACTGCGTTTGGGTGCCTAACAGCATGCGCAGCGGCACGGTCACCTTGTTCTTGGTCATGAACTGGCGTACATCCGCGAGGGTGTCATTGGGGTTCACCGTGATCGCCAGCCAGATCACACCAGCCGCCTGGTCGCCCAGGTCTTGCGCGGTCCAATCGAGCTCCTGCGCGGTAATCGGACACTCAGTCGTACAGGTGGCATCGACGAACGTCAGCACGATGGGATGCCCACGCAAGCGCGCCAGGGAGACCGGAGCCCCGTTCTGGTCGTTGAGTTGAAAATCCGGCGCGCGCTGGGTGAACGCGCTACCCGCCACCAGGGTGGGGGTTGGGCGCGGTGTAGCGCTGGGTGTGGTGGCGCGCTCATGGAGCACGATCGCGCCGCCGACGAGAACGACCAGTACACCCACGATCACGCGTGATAGCGTGCGCAACTTCATGCAATCTTGCTCCTGCCAGATCGCTTTACTTTGGAGCGCAATCCTCCAGGTACTACTATAGCGCGATAGCGCGCGAAGCGATGGGCATCACCTCTCTGCTCTTCACCCCCGCTCAACGCCTTGAGCGAGCAGCGCGCGCGAGGTAGAGGCGTTGAAGCGGATCGCAAGGATCTGCGTGTACTCTGGCGAGTCGTACCACGCCCGGAAGTGTTCCGTATCGGCGAACTCGATGATAACCAGCCGTTGTGGCTGCCAGTCCCCTTCAATTGTCTCCGTGGCGCCTCCGCGCACCAGAAAGCTGCCGCCATGGCGTGCGATCATTGGTCCAACCTGCCTGCTGTAGTCGGCATAGGATTGCGGATCATGAACATTGATATCCACCAGGAAATAGACCGCCATGCGTTTGTCCTT
>DASYGC010000379.1:0-2207 GCA_036000225.1 Ktedonobacterales bacterium
GGCTGACGAGGTGGAGCTGATCGACATCTCACCGGAGGCGCTGCGCGCGCGGCTGCGCCACGGCAATGTGTATCCTGGCCCGCGCGCGCAACAGGCACTCACGCACTTCTTCACGCAGGAGAACCTGACGGCGCTACGCGAGCTGGCGCTGCGGCGGGTGGCCGAAAAAACTGAGGACCAACTGGAAACGCTGATGCATGGGCATGAGGAAGGTGGCGCGGCGGTCTGGGGGGCGACGGCGACTGAGCGGGTGCTGGTGGCCTTCGACGCGCGTTCGCACTCGGGGCAACTGATCCGTGAAGCGTGGCGGCTGGCTCATGCGCTCAAGGCGCCGCTGCTGGCCGTGACGGTGGTGCCGCCGCCGGGCCCGTTTGCGCCGCCCAGTGCCCCGCCGGAGCGCGCGCTGGAGGACCACGC
Source organism: Ktedonobacterales bacterium (assembly GCA_036000225.1). Classification (GTDB taxonomy): domain Bacteria; phylum Chloroflexota; class Ktedonobacteria; order Ktedonobacterales; family JADMIN01; genus DASYGC01. Next base: position 418 of record DASYGC010000379.1, read on the forward strand.
GCACCTGGCGGAGGATCTGGGCGCGGAGGTGCTGCGCGTCACCGGACGCGATGTCGCCGTGGAACTGGCGCGGGTCGCGCGCGAGCGGCACGTGACCCATATCGTGATCGGCATGCCGGCACGCGGTCGGTGGCACGAACTGTTGTTCGGCTCGGTGACCAACCGGCTGCTGCGCCAGCCCACCGGCGCGGATATTCACGTGGTGCGCCAGCACGCGGCGCGGATATAGGCAGGCACGGATCAGTGCCATGGGATGATCGCAGTGGACCAGATGCATCCCGTCACCTGCTTGTCAAGCCCTCGCGGAAGACAAAGACGACTGCTTGCGTGCGATCCACCGCTGTCCAGACTACGTTGCACATGATCTCGGTGCGGGCGCTGGTGCTATAGTGATATACGACAACGCCACCAACGGAGGACCTATGCCCGCTCTGCGTGCCATCCCCGTGCCTGATCTGGACGCGGGGCGTCACGCCGCCCAGGCGCTGCTGCGGCAAGGCCACATCCTTGGCGCCTTAGAGGCGCTGCACGACACCCTTGGTGACGTCTTTCGACTGCCACTTCCGGGGTTCGAGAGTGTGGTGCTGGTGGGGCCCGAGGCGAACCGATTCGTGCTCGTCGATGCGAAGGACAGCCTCTTGTGGCGGGCCGAACATGATCCGGTGACGCGTCTGCTGCGGCAGGGCATGCTTGTCGAAGATGGCGCATTTCACGATGAGCTACGGGAGATCATGACCCCCGCGCTCCACCGGAGTCTGTTTGATGGGTTCGTTCAGGCCATGTGGCAGGATACCGATCGGGTCGCCGGCCAGTGGCGTGAAGGGGCGCGCCTTGACATGTTCACGGAGATGCGCCGCATCGCGTTGCTCATTATCTCGGATGCGCTCTTCAACGAGGATTTTGGGCCGCACATCGGCCCGCTCTGGCGGGATATCGCGCGCACCCTGCGCTATATTTCTCCGGGACCCTGGCTGCTCTGGCCGACTATTCCACGCGCTGGCTATGGGCGCGCGTTGCGACGTCTGGACGCCTATTTCCACGATCTCATCGCGCGACGGCGCGCACAACCAGGCACCACGACCGACCTCTTAGGCGGTTTGATTGCCGCGGGCATGAGCGACAGCCTGATTCGGGACCAACTGCTGACCATGTTCATTGCGGGGCATGACACGAGCACGACGCTGCTTGCCTGGTGCCTCTATCTGTTGGTGACACATCCGGAGAGCCTGGCTCGGGTTCGGGCGGAAATCGACGCGGTGATGGGCACACAAGCGCCTACCTACGCACACGTGCGGCAGTTGACCTATCTGGATGGCGTCATCAAAGAAACCCTGCGTCTCTATCCACCCATTCACCTGGGGTCGCGTATCGCGACCACCAATCTGGTCTTTCAAGATTTCCCCATCCCCGCGGGGACACGCGTGCTGTATTCGATCTACCTGACCCACCGCGACAAAAAGCACTGGCCAGCGCCAGCAACGTTTGAACCAGAGCGTTTCGCGGCAGAGAGTGCCCAGCACCGCTCAGCCTATACCTTCTTGCCCTTTGGGGGTGGTCCGCGCAACTGCATCGGGGCGGCTTTTGCCCAGGTTGAAGCGAAGATCGTGCTGGCACGCCTCCTCCAGCAGTATGAATTTCAGTTTGTTGGTGGCCAGGTGCGCCCGCGTATGCGCGCTACCCTTGAGCCGTATCCAGGCGTCGCGGTCGAGGTACGACAGCGGTCACCGGCGGATCCGCGAGGTGTCTAGCGTGAACTGGCGGGTGCCGTGCGCTCTAATAGCGTCGCCCTT
>DASYGC010000380.1:0-5436 GCA_036000225.1 Ktedonobacterales bacterium
AGATCACCATCACCACCTGATGGCGCCGGATGACCTTGCAGGCTTCGCAGCGCGGCTTGACCGACGCTCGTACTTTCATCACGCACTTCCTCATCTGGCCGGCATCCCGGCACCTGGTGGGCGCTATGCGCCCGTACTCCACTTCATCCCGCTGGTGTTAACTTCGCTCCACCGGTCGGCCGCGCGCCCGATTCACCCCCGGTTGCATTCCCCGAACGCGACGCGCCCCGAAGGGCATACGCGCGGGAAACGCGCATCGGAGCAAGCGCATGGAATCGATGCCAACCAATCCGCGACTGCCGCATGCGCACGTCGTGCGCTCCCCAAGCTTGATGGCGGTTCAGGGATCTCCCACCATCCGAGCGGCGAAGCCGGACCCGCGCACCTGGATCAACCAGTCGCGACACCGCATCGCCGCCCACCTGGCCAGTGTCTAGCTCCGGTTGCGCCAGACGATCCGGCCACGGCTCAGATCGTAAGGTGAGAGCACGACGCGCACCTTGTCGCCCGGCACCACGCGCACAAAGTTCAGGCGGATCTTGCCGGCGAGCGTTGCCAGCACCGAATGGCCGCTGTCGTTGAGCACGACGCGGAACAGGGTGTTGGGCAACGACTCCGTCACCGTGCCCTCGACTTCAATCTCGTCTCGCTTGGGCATACGATCCTTTCTGGATTTCGCTGGCGGGGCGCGCGTGTTGCGGCATACAAACGCATCACACCCAAAAGCTGCAGCCAACTTCCAAGTATAGCACGCTCCGTGCCGCTCCGCAAGGGTTTTTTTGCGCCGTGTCAGGTGGCCGTCAGCACGTCAGGATCGCCATGCGTAATGGCGACCGTGTGCTCGAAGTGCGCCGAAAGACTGCCATCCGCCGTCGCCACAGTCCAGTGATCCGGTCGCTCGCGGGTGGCGGCCGCCCCATTGGTGGTCATCGGCTCGATACAGATCACCAGACCGGGGCGCAACAGTGGGTTGGGCCGTGTGCGGTCCACATAGTTGGGGATCTGGGGCGGTTCGTGCAGTTCCCGACCGATGCCGTGGCCCACGTACTGGCGCACGATGGCGAAACCCTGGCCTTCGACGCATTCCTGTACGGCGCGGCTGATGTCGGCGACGCGGTTGCCCGCACGCGCCTGCGCAATGCCCCGCCAGAGCGCGTCGCGGGTAACATCCAGCAACCGTTGCGTGGCGGGAGCGATGCTCCCAACCGGGAGCGTGATGGCAGAGTCGCCATGCCAGCCATCCACGATGGCGCCAAAGTCCACCGCGAGAATGTCACCCTCCTTGAGCACACGCTTGCTGGGGATGCCATGCACAATTTCATCGTTGACCGAGCTACAGATCACGCCAGGGAACGGCGGCACGCCCTGGCGCGGACTATAGCCCTTGAAGTTCGAGCGGGCGCCATGCCGCGCCAGCGCCCGCGTGGCCAGCGCATCTAGTTCGCCGGTGGTGACGCCCGGACGCACGGCCTGGCGCAGTTCCGCCAGGATCGCCATCACCACCTGCCCGGCGCGGCGAATCCCAGCGATCTCCGTGTCACTTCGCAATGTTATCGGCATCGCTCCAGCCCATTCGCTGATAGACCGGGCGCTCCGCGCTGCCACTGTCAATGCCCACCAGGATCGCCCGCGACACCTCCGCGATGGCGCCGGTGCCATCAACCCGCAGCAGCTTGCCCTGCAGGCCATAATAGTCGGTCAAGCGGATCGTTTCGCTGAAGAAAATGCCCAGCCGGTGCTCGATCTTTTCGCTGGTGTCGTCGGCCCGCTGGTAGAGTTCGCTGCCATCTAGGTCGCAGACCCCCGGCGTACGGGGCGGATTGGTCTTGATATTCCACACGTGCTCGTTGGCGCGGCAAACGTAGCGGCCTTCGAGCCGATCGAGCAACATCTGGCGTGGCACATCCAGATACACCACCCAGTTGATGGCGCGCTGGCGCGCGGCGAGGCGCTCATCCAGGGCGCGCGCCTGCGCCACATTGCGCGGAAAGCCATCCAGGATAATGCCATTGGCGTCACGCTCATCGTCAATCGCGCTGATCGCCTCCAGCAGCATGTCGATGATCAGCGCATCGGGCACCAGATCGCCGCGATCGTAGTAGGGCTTGGCCGCCTGCCCCAGTGGTGTGCCCTGCTTCATGGCGGTGCGCAACAATTCACCACTGGCGCACGGCTTCAGGCGCAAGTGCTGCGCCAGATGTTGTGCCTGGGTCCCCTTGCCCGATCCCTGGGCGCCGATCAGGATGAGATTCATGGCTGGCTCCCTCTCTGTTAGCTTCGGACATTCCAAACCCTGATATCCGAAGCCCCACCACTACGCTGTGGCGGGGCAAAACCAGTCTTGTCCGCGCGGTCTCTCCACGCGAGACAGTACATGTGCAAGATGGATCATACCATGCAAGAAGCCTATCCGCGAAGGCTTGCCATAACCCATCGCATTTCACACGCCAGAATCGCCGATCGTTGCCGGATTGCCGGCGCATACATCAGTCTGCGCCAACAGCAGGCCCGCGCGGGACTGGTTGTCACGGTGTTGGGACCGTGGAACCGCCTGCGCGGGCAGAGAATGGGATACCTCAGCCGGGCCGTGCGCGCAGCAACGGATTAGCTCAAGAACCCTGAATAGTTGCGCATCACCATCTGCGCCTGGATCTGATTGACGGTATCGAGCACCACGCCGACGACGATCAGCAGGCCGGCCACGGAGATCACCTGCGCCGTCGAGTTCTTGTTCACCAGGGCCGGTGCGATCGAGATGATCCCGAGGAAGATCGCCCCCCCAAAGGTGATCCGCGTCAGAATCTTCTGCAGGTGGATCGCGGTCTGAGGACCTGGACGGATACCCGGGATGAACGCTCCCTGCTTCTGCAGGTTTTCCGGGAGGTTTTGCTGCTCCCAGATCACCAGGGCATAAAAGAAGGTGAAGGAGAACACCAGGACACCATAGATCACCCAGTACCACCACGTGGAGGGATCGAGTACGAGGCGGATCTGGGTAAAGATATTCGAGAGCCACGAGTTCGAGCTATAGGTCAGGTACGAGGCCAGGATCGTCGGCAGCAGCAGCAGCGAACTGGCGAAGATCAGCGGGATCATGCCTGCGCTATTGACCTGCAAGGGGATGTAGGTCGTCTGCGAACCGGCACGCATGCCCTGCATGACACGCCGCTTGGTCGGGTACTGTACCGGCACGCGCCGCTGAGCGGTATACACGTATACCATCACGAAGATCATAATCACCGACAGGATGGCCAGACCACCCACCGTCAGCACCGAATTGGTGTTCGATTGGCCGCCGGTGGCGCTGGAACTGACCAGCGAGGAGCTGATCGTCTGCGGCAGGCGGCTGACGATGTTGGCGAAGATGATGAGGGAGATGCCGTTGCCGATGCCATTTTCAGTAATGAGCTCACCCAGCCAGACGAGCAACATGGTGCCCGCGGTCAGGGAGATGAGGGTCGAGATGGTCGGAACAAGTGCTTTGGGATCGAACAAATTGAACTGGCCTGAATTCAACGCGCCCTGCTGCACGATGATGGCCATCTGACCGAAGGCCTGGAGCAGCGCCAGCGGCACGGTGATGTAGCGGGTGATCTGCGCCAGGCGGTTACGCCCCGCCTCGCCCTCGCGGGCCAGCGCATCGAGCTTGGGAAAGATCGGCTGCAGGAGTTGCATGACAATGGAGGCGGTGATGTAGGGATACACGCCCATGGCCGCCACCGAGAAATACGTCAGCGAGCCGCCGGAGAAGAGATCGAGCAAGCCGAAGACCTGGCTCAGGTTGCCGTTCTTGGACAGCGCCGCGGTCAAGGAGCTTGGATCGATCCCCGGTACCGGCACGTGAGAGAGCACGCGCGCGAGTATCAGCAGACCCAGCGTAAAGAGAATCTTGTTGCGCAGGTCAGGAATGGTCCATATACTGCGTACACGGTTCCACATGGTTGCCTCCAGAGTCAGCCGGCGGTAGAAAGAAATCGGATGTACCGGGCGCACATCCACACGCCCCAACGCGATGGCCTGGCATATCTGCTACAACGTTCGACGGTTACGGTTTGGCGAATTTCGTACCCTGCCGGTTGAGAGCGATCATCCGGCGTCCGCCGGGTCGCCTAGGCCGGAGGCGCTGCGGTCGCCGCGGCCACGGGCTGACTCTCCTTGGGCGCGCGCTTGGTCTTGCGCCGGGTGGGGAGTACGATGACATCAACCGTGCCACCGGCGGCCTCGATCTTGCCTTTGGCGCCGTCCGAAACCTTGTGCGCCCGCACCGTCAAGGCGCGCGTGAGCTCGCCATTCCCCAGAATCTTCAGCAGATGCTTGGCCTCGGCGCGGCCGATGAGTCCCGTCGTCACCAGCGACTCGCTGGTGACTTCGCTGCCAGCGGGGAAGGCATTGAGCTGGCCGACGTTGACCAGGGCGAACTGCTTCTTGAAGGGATTCTTGAACCCCCCAATGTAAGGCATACGCTGGGAGAAGCGATTCTGCCCGCCCTCGAAGTAAGCGGGAATGTGCGCGCCAGTGCGCGCTTTCTGGCCCTTCTGGCCGCGACCAGAGGTCTTCACATGACCCGAGCCGTGGCCGCGACCCACCCGTGTGCGGGGTGTGCGAGCGCCGCGTGGCGATCGTAGATCGGAGAGTCTCACTCTGTCACCTCCTCCACCCGCACCAGATGCGAGACCTTATTGATCATGCCCCGAATGACGGGACTATCTTCATGCTCGACGACGTGATGTAACCGCCGGAGGCCAAGCGCCCTGATCGTAGCCTTCTGCGAGCTATGATAGCCGATGGCGCTCTTGGTCCAGGTCACCCGTACTTTGCTCATCTTGCCCACTCCATGCAGCCGTATCTTAGCATCCCCGACGCACTTTGACTAGCATTCAGGGAGCAAACCGATTGTTCAGCGCGCGATCGCGCTGGTGCGAGTAACGAGCGTGCGTACCGCCGTCGTCATAATGAGCGACCGTGCGCCAGCCTACCAGCCGAAGCGACGTACCGTCAGACGCCCCCTCGCGGCTACGCCTACAACGCCCCTACGACACCCTACGGACGGCGACGCGGCGGCCCACCAGCCGGCCCGCGACCACCACCTGGTCCACCGCTACCGGGTCCCGCACCGCGATCGCCGCCACCACCACCACCGCGTCCACCGCGTCCACCGCGTCCACCGCGGTCGTCACGCTCCTGGCGGTCGTCGCGTTCGGGCGGCACATAGGCTGCCGCCTCGGCCGCGGCCTGTGCGATCTGCGCGGCGCGTTTGGCCCCCACCAGGGATTCGACACTCCGTCCGCGCCGGCGCGCCTCTGACTCGAACGAGTGCAGATCGCGCAACGCCTCCATCGCGGCCAGCACGGTGTTGAGCGCATTCGAGCTGCCGAGCGACTTCGTGAGGATGTCGCGGATGCCCGCGGCCTCGACCACCGCGCGCACCGCGCCGCC
>DASYGC010000381.1:0-5858 GCA_036000225.1 Ktedonobacterales bacterium
AGGCGCAACACGATGGCGACAAGCGGCGCATCGCCCTGTATCAGCGGTCGTTCGCGCACCTGGAGCATGCGCGTCACCAGCCGGAGGCGGCGCGCCGGTACGCGACAGAGGCGCTGGATAGCTTCGAGCGCCTGGGGATGCATCCCGAGACAGCGGCGATGCGCCTATTGCTCGACACCGTCGCGGGTGAGGGCTGATGCGGCATGCGGGTGATTGGTTGCGTTTCGTCGTAGCGACGCTGCGCTCCGGTTGCGCGCTCGGGGCCGCGTGCCTTCACCCCAGCCGCGGATGATCGGGGTGTGGCGTCTCCCGGCTCGGAGCGCCTACCCGCCCGCATGGCAGGGTTGCCCGGCGCGGGTCTGCAGCGGCGCGGGCACGGATGCGCCCCCCTCGCTAGCCGCGCGCAAGGCGTGGTACTGCAATGCCAGCGTTTCCGCCGCGCTGAGATGCAATAGGGCCGCCGTCGCTTCGAGCGAGTGGCCCGCGAGCAGACGATGCGTCACCACCTCGCGCGCACGCGGAGGAAGGTGTTGGAGCAGCTGAGCGACGCGCTCTTCGGGTGAGTGGGCATAATCGGAACTGCCCGCAGCGATCGCCGCCTCCCACGCCGGACTCGCTTCCGTGCCAACCGCGACCGCCGCTGGCAGGTACAGCAGACGCAGGTGGTCGGAGACGATGCGGCGGGCGAGCTGGCACAGCAGCCGGCGCGCGACCTGTGGGTCGTCGGCGTCGGGCAGCCGGCTGGCGGCCTCGGCGAACACCTGGGAGGTGAGGTGTTCGGCATCTTCGCGGTTGCCGACCCGGCTATACACAAAGCCGTAGATCGCCCGCACGTGGTCGTCTAGCAGGGTGCGCCAGCGCAGGGCGGCTTCCGCCGGCTGCTTCAGCGGCGCTGGGGCGTGCGTGGAGTGAATCCGTGGGAGTGGCATGGTCTGACCTCTTTAGCGAATCGTACGGGGAACCGCTGTACAGTAATGACTTCATTGCTGACACTGGCGTGCGGTCGGCCATGGCCCCGAACACCATTCGCAATGGTACACGACGGTACTCCACGGAATGGGGAAATTTGAGACCAATCGGTGGAGTGTGCGCAGACATCGCTCAGGGATGTGAGGGAATCGCATCAGCCTCGTTACGACTATTGATGAGGATGCGGGCGAACGGGAGAAAGGAACGCGCAAGGTGGCACGATTCGAGATTACGGGCGAACAATATCCGGTAGGCGAACTCTTCGGCGAGCGCTTCGCCTTCGCGGTTCCCGCCTACCAGCGCTCGTATGCCTGGACCACCGAGCATGCGGGGGAACTGCTTAGCGACCTACTTGGCTACCTCGGCGAGAGCCAGGAACCCGTGGAGCATCTGAATCCCTACTTCCTGGGCAGTATCGTGCTGATCAAAGGAGACCGGCCTGACGCGCAGATCGTTGATGGCCAGCAGCGTCTGCTTACGCTCACGATTCTGCTGGCGGTGCTGCGTGCGCTGCTGCCCGGTGATCTGGCGGAGAGTATCACGCGGCGCCTCTATGAGCCGGCTGACCCGCTCAATAATCTCGCGGCGCGCTACCGTGTCCGTCCCAAGGCGCGCGACGTTGACTTCTTTCAGACCTACATCCAGAGCGAGGGGGCGATTACGCGGCTGAGCGGGCAGATACACGTGCAACTCACGGAGAGCCAGCGCAATATGCGTGACAACGCGCTGCTCTACCTGAATCGCGTGGGCGCACTGGCACCAGACCACCGGGTGCGTCTGGCGCGCTTCATCGTGCAGCGCTGCCTGCTGGTGACGGTTTCCACGCCGGATTTCGGCTCGGCATATCGCATCTTCTCGGTGCTCAACGATCGCGGCCTGGACCTGACGACCGCCGATATCCTCAAGGCCGAAATCATCGGCCAGATTCCCGAGCGCGCGCAGGCTGAATACACGCTACGCTGGGATCAGGCCGAGGAATCGCTGGGGACACCAGATTTCTGCGCGCTGTTCGGACACGTACGCCGAATCTTTGGGAAGTCGCGGGTCAAGAACAACATTCTCGACGACTTTCGTGTGCATGTCATCGCGCGTATCGGTGACGCGCAGCGCGTGGTGGATGAGGTGTTGCTGCCACTGGGCACGGCGTTTTTCACGATGTGCCAGACGCGGTACGAGCATTCGGATGCCGAAGCCGCGGCGCGTGTGAACGACCTGCTGCGCTGGCTCAACGAGATTGACAATACGGATTGGGTGCCACCAGCCCTGCTCTATCTCTCCCGTCATCACGACCAACCAGAGCGGCTGGTGCGCTTCTTTACCGAGCTGGAGCGGCTGGCGGCCTCCTTGATGATTCGCCGCCAATACGCCAATAAGCGTGAGCAGCGGTATAATCATTTGCTTGTCGCCATCGAGTCCGGTGAAAATCTCTCGCAGCCGGGGTCGCCGATTCAGCTCAGGCCGGAGGAGCAGGAGGCGACGTTGGAGGCGTGCAGCGGCGACCTGTACCTGATGGCCGCCAGGCCGCGTAACTATGTGCTCAAACGCCTGGACAGCAGCCTCGCGGGGACAGGCGCGACCTATGACCGCGGCAGCCTCACCGTGGAGCATGTGCTGCCACGGACCGTCGAGCCGGAGAGCGAGTGGGCGCGTTGGTTCCCGACGCTGGACGAGCGTGCCCGCTATACGCATCGGCTGGGCAATCTGGTGCTGCTCGCGCGAGCGAAGAACCTGCTGGCTTCGAACTATGCGTTTGCCAAGAAGAAGCAGGTCTACTTCGCCTCCCATACGGGCATCTCGCCGTTCGCGCTCACCACGCAGGTGCTGCAAGAAGAAGTATGGACCCCGGAAGTGGTGGAGCGGCGGCAGCGCGAGCTGATCGCGCGGATCAAAGCGCTGTGGCGCCTCTAAGCCTGTATTCATCACGTCTGGATGGTGAAAGCAGAGGAGTGGTGGGAAAGAGTGAAGACGCCGAAAGGAAGGGCTTCACGATATCCATCGAGACGACGAGCGGAGCGCGTGGTGGTCCTCGCGGCGATCTCCATAAGCTCGTCCTTCGATGGTATGGAGCCAGGGGGCGGCTACGGCAGATCGGGTTGGAGGGCGATCACCCGCTGCAGGATGGCTTCCAGCCGCATGAGCTCATCGGGCAGGTCGAGGAGCTGGGCGCGTCACAGCACGCCCCGGGCGAGGGTCGAATCGAGCATCACCGCCGGCTGGGCACATTGACGGACGAATCCGGCGAAGGTCCTACCTAGCCACGGTCCGGTTGGTGGGATGCCATCCCAGGTGAGCGTGCGGTCGCGGTCTTCCTCGGTCAGGGCGCCGAAGCACTGCGCGGCCTTCAGACTGGTTCGCGCGCTCTACGCGCCTGGAGGTTGTTTGCTAATCCTCGCGAGGTGGATGAAAGCGAGGGTGGCCAAAACGGCGAAGACGAGCGTTTGTGCGCCGTGGAGCCAGAACCACAGCTCTGTCGTGCCTCCACCGACGATGTGTCGGATCACGTCACCCGGCCACACGAGGGTGAAAAAGACCAGCAGGCCGCTGCCGTGGGTCACGATGCCCGGCAGAATCGACTGCGTGAAATAGGCGGTCGCGCCCAACATCACGTCCACGACGATGTAGAAGAGCAGAGTCGGCCACACGAAGCCCTGCGTTTGTGCGTGCTCGGGCGCCATCACGAGGGCGGTGATGAGGATAGCGGCCACACCCCCGACGGTTCCTTCGAGGAGACCTTGAAAATACCCGCGGAACGCGGCCTCCTCGGCGACCGCGCCGACCAGCGAGCCCATCACCAGCGCGAGGGCGACGGTGACGAGCGGATACTTAGAGGAGTCCGGCAGCGCCCGCGTGGGCGAAAGGTGTGCGAGCTGGAACAAGACGATCCACAAACCCCCAAGGGCCACGATCGCGAGCAGACCAGCACCCACGGCCCACAGAAAATTCCGGCCCGGCACCCCCCGTGCCCGCAAGTACTGACGCCGCGCCTCCGCAGTGCCGCGCGGCCACCCTGCGCCGCCGAGGTAGCGCCATAGCAGCCAGAGGAGTAAGGCCATCACGACGACCGCCCAGGGGATGGCTGGGCTCGTCGCCAGGTTAATAGTGAGCAGCGCGCTCCAGATGCCTCCAACTACCGCGGTCAGGACGAAGGCCAGAGCGGCAAAGCCTACGACCAGCACGAGACGACGCGCGAGCGGCTCGGACCGAGGGGGCAGTGTCTGCGGCGCCATCAGGTTCCCCTTTCGTCTCCCGTTTGCTTCGCGCTTCGCCTGCTGCGCGCCCCGGACCTTGATGCAGCCGAACAGGCCGGGTCGGCCACGAGGGATGAGGACTCGCTCGCTATGGTGTACGCGCATGGGTTACGGTACCTGCGCTGCCCATCCGAGGTTCGGGTGCCCAGATAATCATGGAGCGCGACCGACCCGGCGGAGCAGCAGACGGACCGCACCCCCATGCGCAGCGTCCCGGCGACGCAACGGTGGCGACGCTGCGCATGGGGGTGCGATATCATCGGCCAGGCGGTGGGCCACCACGCGCCGGTGGCGATCATTCGAGAGTCGCATGATCCGCCGATCAAGCGAAGCAGCGCCACACATCGTCGCCCACTATTTCCAACAGCAGCATCATCAAAATCAATGTCACACTTGACAAAGTGAATACTTTGGCCTAAACTTGCCTCCAGATCATCCGCTCACCATATTCACCAGCAGGGCGGCAATTGGCCATGCGACGGCCGCCGCCTCTGACAACCATTGGGCCGGGGAGAAGCAGAGCCATGGACCCCGTCGTCCAACCAGCCACCACCACCGCACTCCAGCGTGCTCCCCTCTATGCGCTGTTCGCCGCCAACGCGATCTCGGCGGTCGGCGATGTGCTGACCTTTCTCGCCATACCCTGGTTCGTGCTGCAGACCACTGGCAGCATCACGAAGACGGGCATCACCGCTTTCTTCGCGACGGCCTCGATTGCGCTCTCTGCGTTCTTCGGCAGCGCGCTGGTCGATCGCCTGGGCTACAAGCGCGCCAGCGTCGTCAGCGACCTGCTGAGCGCCGCTGGTGTCGCCTGTATTCCACTGCTGTATGCGCTGGGACGGCTGGCGTTCTGGGAGCTGCTGGCGCTCGTCTTCCTGGCAGGCCTCTTCACAACCCCCGGTGGCACGGCACGCGCCGCGCTCGTGCCGGACCTTGCCGAGCGCGCGCGCATGCGTCTGGAGCGCGTGAGCGCCGCGACCGATGGCACCACGCGCATCTCGAGCTTCATCGGCGCGCCACTCGCTGGCGTCTTGATCGCGTTCACCGGCACCAGCAATTTGCTCTGGATCGACGCTGCCACGTTTGTCGTGTCCGCCGCTATGATCGGCCTGGCGGTGCCGGCGCTCCGGCCAATGTCCGCGGCGGTGATCGCGCAGGCTGCCGCGCCGGTTCGCGGTGTGCGTGGGCGGGTGCGTGTGTATCTGGCGGACATCAGCCAGGGCGCCCGCTTCATCTGGCGCGATCATCTGATCCTGAGCATCATTGGCGTCATCATGGTCACCAATCTGCTCGATGCCGCCTACGGTAGCGTATTGGCGCCGGTGTTCATCAAGCGGGTCTTCGGCAACGCCATTGTGCTGGGCGGGCTGGTGGCAGCCCTTGGTGGGGCGGCGTTCCTGGGCACGGTGGTATTTGGCGCCATCGGCCACCGTCTGCCGCGCCGCCTGACGCTGGGTGTCAGCTACACCATCGGCGGCGGCACGCGTTTTCTGGCGCTCGCGCTGATTCCCTTTGTCCCTGCGCTGCTCGCCATTCAGGCCGTCAGCGGCTTTTTCATCGGCGCGATCAACCCGCTGGTAGATACCGTCGCGTACGAGCGCATCCCAGTTGGCATGCGTGCGCGGGTCTTTGGCACGATCA
>DASYGC010000382.1:0-5828 GCA_036000225.1 Ktedonobacterales bacterium
AGCGCAGCCCCTGCTGGCGCACCACCAGCGCCTCGTTGGCTGGATAGCGCGCCACGGTCTGGTCGAAGGCGTCGCCAATCGTCATGCCCAGCAGCGGGATGTCGCTGGTGCCGCTGGAATAGCTCCACTTGGCCGCGCCCCCATCCAGCGCGTGCTCCGTGCCGGCGGCCTGTGTCTGAGTCATCGCTGCCTGCCTCCTCATACTCGCTGGACAGAGAATCGCGCATCCGTAGTCGCGCACGGGTGTGCGCTCCGGGCCCCGTGATCAATTCGTAGTCGCGCATGGGTATGCGCTCTGCTCCCCGTTAGCCGTAGTGGCGCACGGGTGTGCGCTCTGGGGCTCGTTATGGCTCCCTCGGCGCCCGGTGATGCGGCAGAGCGTCGCTGTGAGATCAAACAATCGCCACTACCCGAGTCGCGTATGAGCTATTGTGCGCGCGCGCGACTGGTGCTGTCCAGTGTCCCACAGCCACCACTTGCGATTTGTCAAGTATTGTGCGTTACTGTTGCGGGGTTTTCCATGTTCCCTCGCTCCCATTCCGCTCAGGCGCAATATCGTTCCAACCAGCGTCAGGCGGGCTATGTGAGAAACCCGTCCGCCCACTGCCGCGCAACTATCGCAAACCCCACCCGCATCCGATTTAGCAGCCGAGCTTGTAGTGGCAGATGGGAGTACGCCCGGCGGGCGGCCACACCATCCCGCTCGCCACGCGCGGCAACGCCGATCAGTGGTGTTCTGTGATTGGTAGTGCGCAGGCGGACATCGCAGTCCGTTGCGCTGGTTCGAATGCGGCTAACCGCCGCGCCCTGAGGTGACACGCCATGAAGAGCAAGACCGGCAAGCACAAGCTCAACAAACTGTTCGGCGCCAGTGCCTACGACGCCGCCACCGACACCAACTACGAGGGCGCGCCCTCCTTTGTCCGTGGCGACGAAGAGGCCCTGGTGCGCGTGCTCACCACCGGCACCTTCGAGCACACCTTCTACGCCACCGATGTCGCGCTCGCGCGCGAGGCGCTCGATCTGTTCCGCCAGTTCGCGGTGGATGACCCGCACTTTCTGGCGCAGGCAATCCTCTACGCGCGCAACGAAGGCTTGATGCGCATCGTCCCCATCACCGCGCTGGTGGTGCTCTCCACCGCCGCGAGCGAGGACGCCCGCGAGATGTTCCGGCGCGTGTTCCCGCGCGTGATCCTCACCCCCGGCGACCTGCAAGACTTCCTGACACTCTGCCGCCAGAAGCAACTGCGCGGCATGGGCAAGGCCGTCACCCACGCGGCGCAACGCTGGCTGGCCACGCTGAGCCAGTACCACGCCATCAAGTATGGTAGCGCCAGCCAGGACATGAGCCTGCGCGACATCTATCGCCTGACGCGGCCCCGGCTCACCGGCGCGGCCAACGCCATCGCGCGCTATCTCGTCAAGGGCGAGGTGGACCCCACGCTGACACAGATCGCCGGCTACGAACAATTCAAGCGCGAGGCGCTGGAGTTCAAGGAGTTGCACCTTGCGATGACCGAGCGGGAGGCAGGCGAGGCACAGCAGTCGTTGCTGGCGCTCATCGGCGAGCACCGCCTGCCCTGGGAGGTCGTCTCTGGCCAGGTGGCTGGCGCCGCCGCCGAGGTGTGGGCGGCGATGGTGCGCCAGATGCCCTACCTGGCGCTGCTGCGCAACCTGAACAACGCCGTCAAGTCTGGCGCGGTCGAACGCGACGGCGTGCTCGAATATATCACCGGCACCCTTGCCGATCCGGCGCGTGTAGCGAGCGGCAAGATCTTCCCATTCCAGTTCTATGGCGCGCTCAAGGCGCTCAAGGCGGAGGGCGAGGTCGAGGTGGCTCTGCGCGCCGCGCTGGAACAGGCGCTCGACCTCAGCTTCGTCAACATGCCCGCGCTGGGCCGCCGCGTGCTGATCGCCAACGACATCAGCGGCTCGATGGTGGCCAAGCCGTCCCCGCGCGGCGACATGACGATGGCCGAGATCGCGTCTATCTTCGCCGCGGCGGCCTTCAAGCGGGCCGAGGAGGGCACCATCGTCAGCTTCGACACCCAGGCCCACCGGCGCGAGGTGAGCCGCGCCGGCTCGCTAGCGGGCATCGCCAAAGCGATCAGTGCGCACGACGGTGGCACCAGCCTCTCCGCGCCCATCGAATACGCCTTCGGCACGACGAAGGATCGGACACACCCCTACGACGTCGCGATCTTCCTGACCGACAGCGAAAGCTGGTATGACCACCTGAAGACCAATCGCGGCTCGCTGGACCTGATCCGCGAGTACCGCACGCGCATTAATCCCGAGCTCAAGTGTTTCTTCGTCCAGCTCGTGCCCTATCGGCACGCCGTGGTGCCCCAGGATGAGCCAGGCTGCTCCTACATCTACGGCTGGAGCGCCAGCATCCTGAGCTTCATCGCCGCCGAACTGGCCGGCGGCCACGCCCAGGTGGAACACGTGCGCCAGGTGAGCGTCCTCTGAGTGTTCGTGCTATACTGTCCGCGTGAGCCTCGAGGCTGCCGGTAGGGGTACTTCGTTAACTTAACGACAACTCGAAAGGGTTGCGCCTTGCCACCTCTCGTCTCGAGGCTTTACGCCGCCCATCCACTCGTCGCTGGCCCTTCACCCATCCATCCACTCGTCATGGACTCTGAGGCTGCAGGTAGAGTTCCTTCTGAACCCGAGGGTCGCAGGTTCGATTCCTGCTCGGCGCGCAAGCGCCGGTAGCTCAGTTTGGCAGAGCATCGGGCAGCACTTTGCCGCTCCTTGTCTCAGGGTCCATTCCCTTTCCTCGCCGAATGCCCTCTACGGCAGATCGAGATACACCGGGGTTCCCGGCGTTCCCGCGAAACCGCCGCTCGACGCCTGTACCGTCCACACGCGCACTCCGCTGGCCGTGCGCACCGCCTGCATCTGATTGTCAGCGGAGGGCGCCAGTGGCTGCCAGACCGCTGTGGCGCTGGCCGCGTTGAGCACGAACAGCCCCGCATCGCTCTGGTAGGCCGGTGGGTTGGTCGGGTGCCGCGTGTCCGTCAGCACCGTGCCATCCGGCGCCACCAACAGGTTGAGACCCAGACTCGTTGGATCGAGCCAGCCCCCCTCAACCCCCTGCAGCGTGGGCAGCGCTTTCCACGTCGCGCCGCTGTCCTGGCTCCAGTACGCGACCACCGGCGCGCCCGGCGATTGCGGCTCCGCGACCGACACGCCGAAGTACGCCGTGCCCGCGGCCGCCAGCGTGAACACCGGCATCCCGCCCGGCACGCTGACC
Organism: Ktedonobacterales bacterium; assembly: GCA_036000225.1. Lineage (GTDB taxonomy): Bacteria > Chloroflexota > Ktedonobacteria > Ktedonobacterales > JADMIN01 > DASYGC01. Next base: position 3,260 of record DASYGC010000382.1, read on the forward strand.
TTGGCCCACGTGTTGCCACCATCATCCGAGCGGAAATAGACCGGCGGTGGCCCCCCGCTGGACCCCGGCGCACTGAGCAGACTGCCCGGTCGCGTCAGCGACGGACCAGAGCGCGCGGTTGGCCGGCGGTCGGCTGCCGCTGCGACCGCCGGCGGAATCGTCTGCACGATGACAGAGTTGCCCAGGATCACGAATCCCAGCACCCGCGACGGCAGACTCACCGCGAACTGGTGCCAGGTCGCTCCACCATCATCGCTGGCATACAGATCATTGTCGAGCGTGCCCTCGCCCTGGATGCTCATCGCGACAACGATGCGCGTGCCCAGCACGCCAAGGCCATTCACCGTGCTCGGCCCCTGCGGCAGGATTGGCACGCTCGCCAGTTGATGCCAGGTCGCACCGCCATCCAGGCTGCGCCAGACCGTCGGGACGCTCGCGCCGCTCTCGGGATAGCTCACATCCTGCTTGACGAATACATCCTGCGCGTTGGCCGCGTCCACGAACACACTGACCTCCCCTGCGGGGGTCGAGCCAGTAGGGATCTGAGGCTGGCCCACCGCCTGCCAGGTCTGCCCGCCATCGTGGGTAGCGTAGAACGAGCTGGCGCTTGCCTGGCCCGCTGTTTGCACCGTGTTGCAGGCGTAGCCCACCCGCGGCGAAGAGGGAGCAAACACCCATCCCTGGTAGGGTGTGACCTGCGTTGGCGCGCCACTCGCGGGCACCTGCCACGTCTTCGGGAAGGCGTACGGCGGCGGCACCGTGGTCGGATAGGGCACCGGCGTTCCGTTCGTCTGTCCGCCGCTCGTCGTCGCGGATGCGACCGGTCCCGAACCCGCGCGCGGGCGCAGCGCGCCGGTACGCGTCGTGCCACCGCATGCCGCCAGCGCCAGCAGCGCGACCAGGGCCACCCCCAGCGTGGCCTGCTTGCCGATCGTGCCGTGCCACCGCTGGCCCCGATCTCTGCGTTTGCTCATCTTCGCCCCCCGCCTCACGCCTCTACCGCTGGCAAACACCAGCGTGCGTCCTGCGAGCGCCAGTGTACCAAAAAATGGCATCCGCGCATAGTGAACCGAGTCATGCGCCGTCGCTCACGATAGTGTGATCTACCTCACACTTCGCCAACTTACCTGTATTCATGGCACGCTCGCGGGAACAAATCGGCTCCCGTCGCGTTCTCCTGAGTGACAGGCCGAACAGACGGCGTAGCGCGCGGGAGGGACAAAGCGCCTGACGTGTGGGCGCGCCGCACAAATGCGCAGATGGAATCCCCAGCGGGCGCTGGGGAAGGAAAGGGTGGAATCGTTATGATCTTCGCGCGTGCAATCCTGGGCCAGGAGCTCGTCCTCATCGGCGCCATCGGCCTGGCACTGGGACTGATCTACACCTACCTCCGCCAGCGAGGGGCAGCTTGACCTGCTGCGCCGCGTGTGGCTGCCGGCGCTGCTGTGGGCGATCTTTGGCACGCTCGACGCGCTGGTGACGATCGTGGGGACATGGGGCGCTCCGTGGCGCGAGGCCAATCCTGCCTTGCGCGCCTTGCTGAATTGGGACGGGTGGGTCGGTCAAGTCATCTACACCTTCGTCTACGTGCTCCTCTGGGCGGCCGTCGTCGTCGGACTCGAAGCGCTGCGCCGGCGCTTGGGCGGCGTCCTGGCATACCTACTCGGCGCGGCGCAGCTCCTCCTCCTCTACACGCTGGCGGTGGGGCATCTCTCCGGCTTCCTCTCCTGGCCGCCATACATCCAGGCGATCTTGCCGCTCATCGCGTTTCTCAACGAGCGCGCGCCCTGGCTTTTCGGCGTCTCGCTGGACTACTTTAGCAATTATGCGCTGATCCTGGGCGCCACCTGCACCGCGCTGCACCTCGCCATCGCCGCTCTCGGTCGCTGGATGGGCAGCCAGGCACCCGTGGCAAGCTCAGCGCAAGCACTCGCGGCCCCGCCGGTGCGGATCACCGAACGCTAGCGGACCACTCGTCAGTTAGCCAGGCCCGATGCTGGATGGGCAGCCAGGCGCGGTGGATGGCGTCGCGGGCGAGTGCGCCGAGTGGCCCAATAGGCCAGGACGTCACGCTGCTCCGCGACACTCGCAGCGCAAGTCCTCCTGACCTGCTGTGATGAATCGCCCTCCACTCGTTTGCCGTCCATTGGTCCACCCTCCGCCGCGTGAGTAGCTGAGGTCGGGGAAGCGACGGTATACTGCGACGGTGTAACGTTCCGACATGCAAGCGAAGCCGAGCACCGATGACCGCGAACGACCTGGAGTTCGACCCCTACGCCATTCTCGACCTCACCCCCGATGCGACGCTGGCTGACATCACGCGCCGCTATCGCAAGCTCATGCGCACGCCACGCCGTGGCAAGCAGCAGCCACCACCCGGCGCGGAGGAAGCCGCCGCGTTGGCATTGCGCCGCCGCGACCTGAAGACGGCTTTTGGTCTGCTCAAAGAACTGGCGCATCAGCGCGCCGCCACACTTGCCGCTATCCGCGCGCCCGCCGCAGCGCCGCAAGACGAAGACGCTTCCAGCCCGCGCATCGAGGATGCCGCGTCACTCGTCGCACAGGTCGT
>DASYGC010000383.1:0-22035 GCA_036000225.1 Ktedonobacterales bacterium
CGCCCCCGATGCATCGCCTGGGAGCCGGTTCTGGGTCCGCCGCTGTAGGTCCGAAGCTGGCAGGTCATTCCGGCGATCGTGCCGCGTGGTCTGGCCAGCGGTGCGGTGGCCGTCGCATACCACTCAGAGCCGGGCAAGTACGTAGTACGCCGTAGGAGGATGTGCGTGTGGACGACCACCCTGATGGTCCGGCTGGTGGCGCGACGCGGCGCCCTACCGCGCGTGCGCGCCTGGGGGCCGCGGGCGAACGGCTGGCGGCACGGCTGCTGGAGGAACGTGGCGTGCGGGTGCTCTGCCTCAATTGGCACTGCGCGTATGGTGAGATTGATGTCATCGCCGAGGATGGACCAGAACTCGTCTTCGTCGAGGTCAAGACGCGTCGTGGCGAACGGGTTGGCAGTCCTGAAGAGGCCATCACGCCGGCCAAGCGCCGCCGGCTCATCGCGGCGGCACAGACCTATCTGGCCGAGCGCGAGGAGGAACACCGTCCATATCGCATCGATGTAGTAGCAGTCGATCTTGCGCCGGATGGCAGGATACGCAACGTACGCCTGCACCGCCGCGCCATCGAGGAGGGATGACCGAGATGCAAGACTTCGTCGAAGCGGCCAAGCGCGCCGCCAATCAAGCTGCCGATCGGCTGGCCTTGGAGGCCGATCGCCTGCGCCGTGTGAGCGCGCGCCAGCGCGAAATCGATCTCGCGCGCCGCGAGCGCGGCACGCTACTGGAGCAACTGGCCACCGTCGTGCTCGATCTCGAGAGCCGAGGCCAGATCACGCAAGAACCCCTGCGTGCGCTCTGCAGCCGGCTACGTGCGCTCGATCAGGAGATCGCCGCCGGCAACGCCGAGATCCAATCGCTCAAGGCCGAAGGCTTCAAGCTGGGGTTCTCAATCAACCCGTCCTCACCGGCTTCCAGTCCGAGGTCCGCGTCGGTGCCCGTTCTCGGGGCGCCATCCGCCGCGCGCGATATCACCTGCCCTACCTGTCGCCAGACGGTACGCGGCGGAGCCAGCTTCTGTCCGACCTGCGGTACCCGCCTGCGCTAGCGTTGTATAATTGCGTGCGGCACAGGCAATGCCGGATCTCGTGAATGCTGGACCCTTACTCATTGGTTGGGAGTGACCCGACGCATGCCCGCACTCAGACCGTCAATTTCAGCAACTCCCGCTGGCTCGACCACCTTCATGAGCCGGAGCGAACGAGAGACGCGGCGCATCGGCGCCACTCTGGGGCAACTCTGCCAGCCAGGCGACTTGATTTTGCTCGAAGGCAATCTCGGTGCGGGCAAGACCGCCCTGACGCAGGGCATTGGCCACGGTCTGGGGATCACCGGCGTCATCAACAGCCCAACGTTTACCCTGATAAAAGAGTATCGCGGACGCATCCCACTCTATCATTTTGACCTGTATCGTCTGGAGCATGCCGCGCAGGTGGCTGACCTGGGCATCGAGGAGTATCTTGATGGTGATGGAGTGTGCGTCGTCGAATGGGCCGAGCGCGCGGCGGCGCTCTGGCCGGTTGACTGGCTGCGCTTGCGCCTACGCATCAGTGGCCCGCTTCGGCGGCGTATTCTGGTGGATAGCGCCGGCGCGCGCGGTCAGGCCCTGAGTTGTCAGCTGGTCAATGCGCTGCGCCCGAGTCAGCGTGTACCCGCGCGCCAGGAAGAGATGGCATAGCGATGCTGCTGGCCCTCGATACCTCCAACCATCACGCGAGTGTTGCGCTCGTCAAGGATGGCCAGCTTGCCGCCGAGCTGACGTGGGAGGTCGGTCGCCGCCATAGCCAGGAGCTCCTCGAGCGCGTGCGCTGGCTGTGCGCGTCGTGTGCCGCGCGCCCGGCGGATCTCACCAGTGTCGCGGCGGCGCTGGGACCTGGTTCGTTCAATGGCGCGCGTGTGGCAGTTACCACCGCGAAAGCGTTGGCGTTTGCGCTCAACCTCCCAATCTACGGCTGCTCCACACTCGACGCCATCGCCTGTGGGCACATGGATGCTCACGGCACGCTGGTTGCTCTTCTCGATGCTGGCCGCGGTGAGGTCTATGCGGGCATCTATTTCGTGGGAAGAGATGTTCTCGCGCCATCAGTGCCATCAGCGCATGGCATCGCGCTGCCACTGGTGCCTGGGCTGTGGCGTCTCGGTGAACCACTGATCACCATGCCCGATGCCCTGGCCCGCACCATCGCGGGACCCTTTCTGGTCTGCGGCGAGTGGCAGGATGCGACCCGTGCGGCGCTGGAACACGCCGCTGGTGCGCGGGTCCACTTTGCCCAGAGGTTCGGTGGCCGGCGGGCCAGCTGGCTGGCCGCGCTGGCGCTGCACCGCGTCGCGCACGGCGAGCCCGATTCTGCCATGACGCTCGAACCACTCTACCTGCGACGTCCGGCCATCACCAGCAGCGCAAAGCACACAGCTCTCGGCCTGAATTTCGCGCTAGCCGCTAGCGACCAATCGGCGCTCCACGAACAGGGGGATAGCCATGCGCTACGTCATTGAACGGATGACTATGGCGGACATTCCCCGCATCACGGAGATCGAGAAGTTGGCCTATGAAGCGCCGTGGCCAACCAGTGCCTACCGCAAGGAGCTCCAGGAGAATCGTTGGGCCCACTACATCGTCGCCCGCGACCTGTGGCTGAGCGCTGCCGCGGAACCGCCAGTCGAGCAGTCCGAACCACCACGCCGAGCGTTTCCGCTCTCGCTGCTGCCCTCCCGTTCAGCCAGTCCACTGGCGCGGCCCGAGTTGGCCTCGATCGTCGGCTTCGCGGGTCTCTGGCTGATGATGGATGAAGCCCATATCACGACGATTGCCACGCATCCTGACTTTCGCAGGCGCCATGTCGGTGAGCTGATGCTGGCCTCCTTGATTGATATCGCCTATACGATTCGCGCCCAGCGAGTGACCCTGGAGGTTCGCGTTTCCAATGCGGTCGCGCAGAATCTGTATCGCAAGTACGGCTTCCAGGATGTCGGGTTGCGACGCCGCTACTATAGCGATAATCACGAAGATGCGCGCTTGATGTCCACCACGGAAATTCACTCCACCGACTATCGCAGCCACTTGCTGCGCCTCAAAGCGGCGCTCGCCGCGTCGCTGGACGCCGAGAACAGCAATCCGGGACGCGCGGCTCCGGCGCGTGGTGCGGCGGACGCGGGCTAGGGCGCTCGCTGAGGCGTTCAGCGGCTGGTCGCGGGAAGTCTGTCATGCGAGAGCGGAAAGTTGGCGCCATGCTGGTTCTGGGCATCGAGAGTTCGTGTGATGAAACGGGTGCGGCGATTGTCGCGGATGGGCGCACCATCCATGCATCGGTGGTGGCATCACAGGCCGACCTCCACGCGCGCTATGGCGGGGTGGTGCCCGAGGTGGCATCGCGCGAGCAGGTGGCCTCGATACTCCCCGTGCTCGAATCCACCTTCGACCGGGCTGGACTTGCCTGGGCCGATATTGATCTGGTCGCCGCCACCTATGGTCCGGGGCTGGCCGGGTCGCTGCTGGTTGGCCTGACCGCTGCCAAGACGCTTGCCTGGGCACGTGAACTGCCCTTCCTGGGGGTGAACCACCTCGAAGCGCACATCTATGCCAACTGGTTGCGCACGCCTCCCGCGGAGGCACCGCTGGAACCGCAACCGGACGTACCCGCGGCCGCCACTGCCACGGAGGCTGAGCGGCCCGGCGATCCGGTCTTTCCATTGCTGGCCCTGGTCGTCTCAGGCGCGCATACAGAACTGGTCCACATTCCCCGCCATGGGTGCTATGACCTGCTCGGCCAGACCCGCGACGATGCCGCCGGTGAAGCCTTTGACAAAGTGGCGCGTTTGCTCGGCCTGGGCTATCCGGGCGGCCCAGCCATCCAGCAGGCGGCGACGCTTGCGGCGGCGCAAGGACATGCCACGTCCTATCACCTGCCACGAGCCTGGTTGCGTGGCACCGACGATTTCAGCTTCAGCGGTGTCAAGACTGCCGTCCTCCAACTGGTCACGCGCGCGCGGGAAGCACCGTCGCAGACCACGGATGCGGCTGAAGGCGTGGTCGCGGGCATTGCCGCCGCGTTCCAGGAGGCGGTGGTGGATGTGCTGGCTTCCAAGACCGTGCGCGCCGCGCGGGCACTTGGCGTGGTTCAGGTCCTGCTGGCTGGCGGTGTCGCCGCCAATGTCGCGCTACGCGCTCGCCTGGCTGCTGATCTGGCGGGGTCGGGCATTGCCTTGCGCTATCCGCCGATTGCCTATTGTACCGACAATGCCGCCATGATTGCTGGCGCCGCGTATTTCCATCATCGTCTGGGCCAGCGCGACACGCTCGACCTCGATGTCGCACCGGGTCTACAGCTGCCCTTCGCCTCAACGCCTGAACACAGCTATCACGGGCCACGCCGCCGTCTCAAGCCCGCGAGCGGGGACGCGCCACGCTAGCCAGCGCGTCCACCAGGAGCGTCCACCAGGAGCATCCACCAGGAGCGTCCACCAGGAGCGTCGTAATGGCCCGCCCAACACGGTCTCCTCGTCAACCGATCATCGTTCAGGGACCGCTGGGAGCAATGCTCGCCAGCCGGGCATTCGTGCCGGTGAGCCTCCTCCTGGCACTCCTGTTTCTGTCGCTGTCCTCGGTACTGGTAGCTCTGCACCTGGGCTGGACACCACCTTCCTTGCCACGTCAGAACCACGCGATCAGTATTACCGGACCAGGTATCGGCACAACGCCTACGCCGTTGCAGGCCTATGTGCTTGGAGCCGTTGCCCAGCCTGGTGTCTATGGACTGGCTGCCGGCGCCCGCGTGGCCGACCTGGTGCGCGCCGCGGGTGGTTTGTTAGCCGATGCGGATGTCGCGCGGGTTGATCTGGCCGCGGCTGTCGCGGATGGCCAGGAGATCTATGTGCCGCATATTGGTGAAGTCGTGCCCAGCGATCTTGGTGGCCTTGTCAATCTCAATATCGCGTCGGCCGATGATTTGCACCTGGCGCTCGGTCTCAGCCTCGTGATCGCGCGACGCATTATTGCGTATCGCACGACGCATGGCTCGTTCACCGCGATCTCGCAGCTGTTGCTGGTCCCCGTCAGCCGCTCGACCTACGACCGCATCAAGTTGCTCGTGACGGTTTAGGAAGGATCGCGTGCAACATGGATTGGATTCCCGCATCCGTCGCGGGCGCGGTCCTGGCTGGTGGCGCCAGCCGTCGCATGGGGCAAGACAAGGCGGCGCTCGTGCTGGGTGGGGAAACGTTGCTGGCGCGTGTCGTGCGCCGGCTCGGCGCCGCCGTCGGTGAGGTGTTCGTGGTTGGCCCGCCGGAACGCGCCGCGCTGGTGCCGGGAACGCGTGTCGTCCCCGATGCGCGACCCGGTCAGGGGCCGCTCAGTGGCATCTACTCCGCCTTGATGGCCACTGACGCGCCATTTGTGTTCGTCGTGGCGTGTGATATGCCCTTCCTCCGCCCCGAACTGATACGCTACCTGGCCAGTCGTGCGCTGGACTGCGACATTGTCGTGCCGCGGTCCGCCCGTGGGACCGAACAACTGCATGCGGTCTATGGCAGAGCTTGCCTGCCGGCCGCGGCGGAGTGCCTACACGCCGGCGAACTCGCCGTGGCTACCTTGTTTGGGCACGTGCGCACCTGCTTTGTCGAACCGGCGGAGTGGGCCCGGTATGACCCTGATGGCCGCGCCATGTTCAATGCCAACACCGCTCAGGACTGGCAGCGCGTCATCGCCGAGGTGGGCAGCGAAACCGCGGACAAAGGAGCGGACAAATGAGAGGTCTGCCAACGTGTGCCGCAATTGTGCGGCTTGTGTTACCCGAGTATAATGAGTCTACTCGCGGCTGGGTCAACGGACCACAGCTCAGGTGGGCGCCACGTCGCAAAGACCCGCAACGGCGGACGATTGGCGGCATGCGTTGACGTGTTCACGGCTGTAGTCCCGGATTCGCGCGCTGGCTTCGCCGGGCAGTCCTAGAATCATGATAGGGACCAGTGGTTATGGAGCAGGCGATTCAGGCATATCTCGGCGCCCTGTCTTCCGGACACGGAGCGAGCGCCAATACGCTCGACGCGTACCATACCGATCTCCGGCAACTCCAGGATTTCATGGTGCGCCACCAGGTGCTGGGATGGGCTCATGTGCAGCCAGATCACCTGCACGCCTTCATGGCCGAGTTGAATGCGCGAGAATATGCCCCGACATCCATCGCGCGTAAGCTGGCGGCAGTCAAATCGTTCTTTCGCTATCTGAGCGTCTCAGGCAGCATCGCCCAGGAGCCAGTTGCGACGCTCGCCGCGCCAAGAGTACGCAAGGAATTGCCGCACACGCTCACGACCGAGGAAATTGCCCGCCTGTTTACCCAGCTTTCGCCGACGTCGCCTGCCGGGGTACGCGATGCGGCGATGCTCCACGTGTTGTACGCAACCGGAATGCGTGTCAGCGAGGTCGTCGGCATTGTCCTGCGTGATCTGGATGTGGCGCTGGCGCATGTCTTCTGTGCCGGGCGTAAGGGACGCGAGCGCATCTTGCCTCTGTCACATCCCGCCCAGACCGCGCTGACCGCCTACCTGAACAATGGACGACCGCAGCTGCTTCGTGGGCTGGATTCGACCGCGCTCTTCCTGAACCATCACGGCGAGCGTCTCACCCGTCAAGGATTCTGGCTCATCGTGAAGGGATACGCGCGCGCCGCCGGCCTGGCGGAGATTACGCCGCATACGCTGCGCCATGCCTTCGCCCTCGATATGCTGGCCCAGGGCATGGAGTTGCGTGGCGTGCAACAATTGCTCGGCCACGCCAATCTCTCGACGACGCAGATGTATCGCCAGTTTCAAGAAGCTCCCCAGTCCAACGAAAGTGCCGCGGACCACATTTCCGATCCGGTCGGCGCCTCAGCAGACCCGCCGCGGCTCGCATCAGCGGAACTGGCATCGGCCCTGAGTGGTGAGGTGCGCTAGTGGCAGACCAAACTGACCAACCAAGAAGCGGGACCGTGGCGCAAGGCAACGCCTATAGCGCGGCACGCGCCGCCGCCGCCGCGCTGCGACCGCGCCTGGCTGAGTCACCGCGCGTGGCAATAGTGCTCGGCACCGGTCTAGGCGGGCTCGCGGAGGACATCGCCAGTGCGCGACGCATCGCCTACGCCGAAATCCCCGGGTTTCCCCAATCGACCGTGCAAGGTCACGCTGGCCAGCTGGTGCTCGGCAGATTCGCGGGAGTTCCGGTTGCCGCACTGCAAGGGAGATTCCATCTGTACGAAGGCTACACGCCCGGCCAGGTGGTGCTTCCGGTGCGGGTGCTTGGGCTGCTGGGCGCGCGGATCCTCATCGTGACCAATGCCGCTGGGGGGCTGCGCTCGTCGTTCCAGGCAGGCGATCTCATGCTCATCCGCGATCACATTGGCATTCCCAACCTCGCCGGGATGAATCCGCTGGTTGGTCCGAACGACGAACAGATGGGTACGCGCTTCCCAGCCATGACGCATGCCTATGATGCCCAACTGCGCGAGCACGCGCATGTCGCCGCTGGCGAACAGCGCATCGTCCTCCATGAGGGGATCTATGTGATGGTCAGTGGGCCAACCTTTGAGACCCCTGCCGAGCTCAGGTACCTGCGTGGCATGGGAGGCGATGCGGTGGGGATGTCGACAGTCCCCGAGGTCGTCGCGGCGGTTCATATGGGCCTGCGGGTGCTGGCCATCAGTTGTATCACGAATGTCGCGTTGCCCGACGCACCGCATGCACCGGATGAAGCGGACGTCGTCCCTGAGCCCAGCCATGCGGAAGTGATCGCCACCGCGCAGTCGGCGGGTGTTCGACTGGCCACATTGATCGCGGCGATTCTGGCCCGCCTTGCTCGGGACGTCGCCTAGCCCGTCACGGAGAGCCAATCAACCCAGTAGGCGCTGTAACCATCCGTGCTCGAGGCGGAGACCTTGACCCCGTAGAGTCCCGGCGCCAGGCCGGGGATGGTGATCTGCCAGGTGGCGAGCCCCTTGGCGTTCGTCGCGGTCGGCGAAGGCCATGCGTTCAGCAGCGGAGCGCCGTTGCCTGGCGCACTCAGTGTACAGAGCAGATGAGCGACCGGAATGGACGTTCCGTTGACACTGGCTGTCACCGAAATCGTGAGGGGCTGATGCGCCACCGCGCGCGCGGGCGAAAACGCGAGCGCGAGCGTGAAGTGCGCCTCGGGGCCCGCTTGTGTGGCGACCGCGGTGGGGATGCTATGCGGCGTAGCGATCGTATGCGGCGCTGGGGTCGCGGTGGCGTGGATGCGCACCACGCCTGACGCGGCACTAACCAAGCTATGTGTGAGCAGGCCGCCCACCAGGCCGGCCAGCGAGAAAAGCACCAGAATGGTCGTTGCCAGCGCGGGCGAGGGGCCGGAGCGAGCGCGGCGTTCGTTCATGTTGTCATTTCCTCCGCGCGACTCTCGTTGGCACGGCCACCATCATGCCGTTCATCATGCCGACAACGTCGCATGCGCCCGCATGAAGTCGCGATACTCCACTTCAGATTTGCCCACGCCCAGGCCCGAACTATACAGAATCCGCGTGTCAGGATCGAGGCGAGCCTCGAGGCGTGGGCTGCTGGTCAGTTGCTCCATACCGGCATCGCGCAACACCCACATGGCTAACAACGCGTAACCCGCCCAGTGTGCCGCGTCATCTGTCCGCTCCCACACGGCGACACCATAGCGAAAGGCCTGCTCGTAATACTCACTCAAGCGCACGGCGAAAGGCAGGAGCCGCCGGTGCAGCGGCTCGCCTTCTACCTCGCCGGACTGCGTGAGGGTGCGTACGATGTCGGCGGCGCGCTTGTTGCGCGGTTCGCATTTGGTGAGCAAGATGCCGCCAAGCGTGATGGCATGGCCGGCCTGACGTGCCCGTGCCAGCAGCCGCAGCGTCGAGTCCGCGCCTTCAAGGGCTGGCACCTCTGGCGCCAATGGCATGATCACCCGCTCGGTAACCGCCAGGGCGTTGGCCAGTAACTGACCGCCGTCGTTCGGAAAGTCAACAATCACGACATCCCAGGTGTCATGCAACGCTCCCAGCAGCCCGGCCAGCACCTGATCTGAAGGCAGATAGGCCGCGACCTCGCCCAGGAGCTCGTCGTGTGGCAGCACACTGATGCAGCCGCCACCCCAACTGGGCATGGCATTGAGGCGTACTGGCAGCGCACAGGCTGTCAGAGTACCGAGCGCCGCGACCCGATCCAGCGTGGCGCCAGGCGCGAGATCACGACAATTGAGCAAGCACTGTGAGAAGTCCCCATGTTCGACCTCCGGCCACAGATCCCGAAATGAGGTGGTTGTCGAACCTGGCTGCGCCAGATCGACCACCAGCACGCGCGCGCCTTGAATCGCACACAGGCGGGCTAACGTCGATACCGTGGTCGACTTGCCCTGGCCGCCCTTGCGAATAGCCACACCATACACGCGTTTCATGCTTGCTTCAGCCCCGTTCGCTCCCGCTCGATGACCGCAGCGCCCAGTATCGCAGTCAGGTCGGCGGGTGTCAAGAATGGTGGGACCGGCGGCGGCATTTGTCCTACTTTGTCCTACTTTGTCCCACCAGGACGACGCCAATGAGCCGTTGCCTATTCGCGCGCAATGTCCTGGTACACGCGCAGGTATGCGACGATTGCCGCTGGGGTGGTAAAGATGCGAGCACCCGCCTCCAGCAGACCGCCATACGCCGCGGTCGCGATCCCGCCGGTGAAGTCCCGACTATGCCAAAGTTCCGCGAGCGGTTGATCGTTCTCCGACCTCAATGCCGGCCGCTCTGGCTCCAGCAGGAGCACCTGGCCTCCCGCTTGCGCCGCCAGCAGAGCAGCCTCCAGCAGGGCGATGTTGCCTGGGCCGAATGGTGTTGGACACACGATGATTGCGCTGGCCTCGGCCATGAGCGCACGCGTCGTCGCCAGCGCCTGTGGCGAGATGCTTGCGTAGGGCGATTCACTGACACAAGTCTCCGCCAGCTGGGTTGCCAACACGTAGTCACTGTCGCCAATGTTCAACGCGCCAGCGGTGAACCGCAGTTCGGCATCAGCCAGGCTGCGCATCATCAGTTCGCCGGTCCCGCCGCCAGCCACCACGTGCACGCTTTTGGCGCTCGGGTTCGCGTGTTCGGCGCGATCGCGTGGCTCGGGATGACTGGGCGGCAGTACGCTCAGATAGGCTTCACCACGCAGGATACCAACGTGCACCGGTGTCTGATACACGTGAGTAAGCAGGGTGCTGTCGAGCACGACAGCCGGTGGTCCATCCACCACGATCTGCTGGCGAAAAAGCACCAACCGCGGGAAATAGCGCGCCGCTAGATTGAGATCGTGGAGCGCGGCGATCACCGTTAACTGGTGGTCGCGGTTCAATCTCCCAAGCAATTCGAGCACTTCGATCTGGTGGCGGATGTCCAGATGGGCGGTTGGCTCGTCGAGCAGCACGAGCGGACTTCCCTGTGCCAGCGCCATCGCGATGAGCACGCGCTGGCGCTCGCCGCCACTCAAACTGTTGAAGACGCGGCCAGCCAGCGCGGTCAGCTCGGTGGCCGCTAACGCCCGATCTACGGCCGCCGTGTCCAGGGTGCCGAGCAACCCCCAACTTCCCGTATGCGGTGTGCGCCCCAACTCGACCAGTTGGCGCACGGTGTAGGCAAACTGCACCGCGAATTCCTGTGGCACAACGGCCACACGCCGGGCAATCTCGCGGCGGGGCAGTGCACTCAGGGCGTCGTCACCCAGCCAGATCTGTCCTGATCGCGGTCGTAACACGCCGCTGGCCAGTCGCAAGAGCGTCGACTTGCCAGCGCCGTTGGGCCCGAGCAGGCCCACACGTTCGCCGACGTCGACCTTCAGGGTGACAGCTCGCACGACGTCGTGCTGACCAAACCCGAAGCTGACATCATCCAGGCGCAGAGCCGTACTACGCGCCAACCCGGTGTGATCTGCCGTCGTCATGCGTATGCGACTCTCTTCACCAGCGATATCCCTGACCCGCGTGACGCAACAGCAGCAAGAAGAACGGGCCGCCGACCAGTGCGGTCAGCACCCCCAAAGGCAGCTCAGCTGGCGCGGCGAGCGTACGGGCGAGCGCATCGGCCAGGACGACGAACGTCGCCCCGACCAACGCGGAGGCGGGCACCAGCCGGCGATGCCCTGGCCCCAGAACCAGCCGGCAGGCGTGTGGAGCGACCAGCCCGACAAACCCCACCAGGCCGCTGATCGAGACCGCCGCCGCTACCAACAGCGCGGCCACGCCTACAATAGCAAGTTTTTGGCGCTCGACCCGGACTCCTAGATAGGTGGCGATCTCCTCGCCCAGTGCGAAGGTGTCGAGGGTGGGTGAGAGATATATCGCTCCCAGTAAGCCAAAGGCGACCAACAATCCGATGGCCCCAAGTTGTGCCCAACTCTGTACCGCGATGCCGCCAGCGAGCCACAGGTAGAGCGAGATAATGTGTTCGGCCAGCACGGGGTCCAATACGATGAGCAGTGTCTGCCCCGCTGTCAAAACGGCGCTGACCGCGACGCCAGCCAGCAGCAGCGTGACGACTGGCGTCTGCCCGTGCCGGCTGGCGAGGGCATATACCGCGGCCACCGCCAGCAACGCGCCCGCGAAGGCGAGCAGGGCGACGACGCCGAATCCCAGCCAGACAATAGTCGGCAACATGAAGGCGATTGTCGCGCCCAGCGCCGCTCCCGCTGAAGTGCCCAGCAGCAGCGGATCGGCCAGTGGGTTGCGCAGCAGGGCTTGGAACAACGTCCCCGCGCTCGCCAGTGCCGCGCCAACCAGCGCCGCACCCAGCACGCGAGGCAAACGCAACTGGACGACGATGATCTCGTCGGTCGGCGCCCAGGTACGCGGCAGATGCACGATGCCAGTCTGGTTGAGCAGAATATCCAGTGTGTGCCACGCGCTGATGTGCACCGCGCCGATGGCCGTCGCGCTCACGACCGCGGCACAGAGCGCAACGCAGAGCATGGGAATGGCGCCCAAACCGAGTGCGTGTGGTAAAGAGGGCCGAGGCGCCGAAATGGTGGTTGGTTTGGTGATTGTCAGCTCGCCCTCGTCTGCCCTGGTGGTGGTTGTCACGTTCGCGGGCCCCCAGCGTGGGATGTCGGACCGGCATGCGGGGCCAGATGCCCGCTAGCCGGTCCGTCTGATCAGCGAAACCGCTGGATACCACGCGCTACACGAACTGACCGGGATAGAGCAGTTTGGCGAGTTGCTCGAGACCATCGATCACACGGGGGCCGGGACGCTGGAAGAGATCGGTGTTTAGCTGGTAGATCCGTCCATGCTTTACGGCGTCGATGGCCGACCATCCTGTGCGAAGCGGTACCTGCGATGGATCCCCACCATAACGCGGATCCTCGGTCAGGATGACCACCTGCGGGTTCGCGACAATCACATTCTCACTGCTGACTGGACCATAGCCAGCCCCGGCGGTGACGGTGCCGAAGACATTGGTGCCTCCGGCCGCCTGAATGACACCATCGCCAAAGGTCCCCTGCCCAAAGATGTACAACTTGCCAGGTGAACTGTCGTCCACTTCCATATAGACTTTGACAGGCGGCTGGCCCTTGACCTTGGCTTCAACCGTGGCGATGCGCTGATCCAGCCCTCGCACTAACGCCTGAGCGGTGGCCTCGGCGTGGACCAGCTGGCCGACAAGTGAGATTTCGGTAATCGATTGTGTGAAGCCAACGGCGGGCAGATCGACCACAGCGACGTGGACCTGTTCCAATTGGAGATCGGCCTGTTTGACCTCGCCGCCAAAGCTGAGGACGAGATCCGGCTTGAGCGCGATGATCTGTTCGATGTTGGGCTGACCATTGGCATCGGTCACCTTGAGTTTGGCCGCGAGGTCAGCAGGGTAGTCAGTGAAGGCGTCAACTCCAACGACCCGACTATCGACCTTGAGTGCGCCCAGAATCTCGCTGTCAGTCGCCCCCAGTGAGATAATGCGCTGGGGTGCCGCGGCCGGGATGCTGATGGGCGTGCCATTGGCATCGGTCGCGAAGATCGGACGCTCTGGGACCGTTGCGGTAGATGCCGTGCCGCAGCCACCGATCGCGGCCAGCCCCAAAATCAGCACGCCGAGCACCGCTCCTAAACGGATACGCGAATCCATGAGATATGCCTCCCGACGCACCCCTCACGCGACGCGGCGCCACGGTCCCGCAGAGTGCGGCGATGGTCGGATCGAACTCTTCCACTACAGGGGACGGCACGGTCAAGTGAAGGCGCCGAACAGGTCATACGGACGGTGGCGCGCACAAAAAACCTCTCTTCCCACGGGGAAGAGAGGACGCGGCACCATGTGGTCGCTCTCTCCTCTTGGCGCGAAGGACTGAGCAGTGGCGGCAGGGTCGGTCTCCTGGCTCCCGGCGCTCTAGCTCTGATCCTCAGCCTTCCCGCCAGCGTAAGCTGGCAGTGACCCCACGCACGGCGTGGCAACGGAGGAGAGAGCGCACCGGTTACAGTGGCGCGTCCGCATCGGCTTTTACCGATTTCCCAGACACATGTGATTGGCATGTGTCACCCTGCGGCATTCCATATGAAGTTGTTGTTCCCAGTATAGCGGCTCGATGAGCGATAGGTCAAGCTACTGAGCGACCGACAACGGTACGAAAGAGCGCCTCACGCATTGTCATCGGACTGGGGCTGCTCCGTCGCATCCGGTGTGGTGGTGAGGTATTTGAATCCCGCTTGTTCGGCGATGACATTGAGCAGCGTGCGACTGGCGCCGCGCGGACGATGCTTGCCCACTTCCCATTCGCTGATGGTTTGCTGGCGGATGCCCAAACGAATAGAGAGCTCATCCTGGGTCACCTTCAGGTGCGAGCGCAGCGCCCGCACGTCTTCCGCGGTCCACACGCGGTTCACGCGGTAGCGATTGCGTCTGCGGGAGGTCCGATCCGTTGCCATGGTCTGTACCCCTCTCATGGTGCTACTCTCACAAGGCTAGTGACTTGAGTGTGGATGGCGTGTACGCGCTTGAGTGTGCTACCCCATTATAGTAGAATGAGCAACACGTCGCCAAGTAGGCGCGACTGTTCGCTCACTATCCACGGGAGTGCGCAGCCGCTGTCGGCGGCAAACCGGTTGCCAGATGTGAGTCGGATTGACAGGAGGTGGTATGCTATTGCCTCATGCCGCCCTGTTCACGGCCTATGCCAAAATCAATCTCACACTTGAGGTGCTGGGACGCCGTACGGATGGTTACCATGAACTCGCCAGTGTGATGCAAACTGTCGCGCTCCATGATACCATCATGCTGCATACCGCGCCCGAAGGCGCGCTGTCACTGACCTGCGATGTTCCTGAGCTCGAAGGCGACCAGAATCTGGCATTGTGCGCCGCACGTGCCCTGGCCAGCGCGAGCGGGACTCCGGCCAATCTGGCCGCCAAACTCGAGTTGCGCAAAGAGACTCCCACCCAGGCAGGGCTTGGGGGAGGAAGCAGTGATGCCGCTTGTACTCTCGTCGCACTCGACCAGTGGTGGGGTCTGCACCTCAACGCGGATCAGTTGAGCACGATTGCCGCCGGCCTGGGCTCGGACGTACCCTTTTTTCTCCGCGGAGGAGCGGCGGAAGTGCGCGGCCGTGGCGAGCGCGTCATCGCGCTGCCAGATGCGGAGCCAATATGGGTCGTGCTGGTCAAGCCACCCGTGAATGTCCCGACTCCGGCGGCCTACCGCGCGCTGCGGGCAGCCGACTTCAGCGACGGAGCGGCTACCGCACGTGTCGCGGAAGCCATCCGTCGGACGCGGATGGTGCCACTCGCGTGCCTGGTAAATAGCTTTGAGGCAAGTGTACTGCGTGACTATCCGGCGGTGGCGCGTACATGGGAGACACTGGCGGCCGCGGGCGCGCCAGTTGTTCGCTTGAGTGGCAGTGGGCCGACGCTCTTTGCGCCGTTCGAAACCCTCGCACCCGCCGCGGCTGTGTTCACGCGCATGCGCGACAAGGGGCATGCAGCCTGGTTGACGCATACCGTGTCGCGAACTGAGTGCGAGGGTGCTATGCAGCGGGTCGTGCGCTGACCGGGACACCATCAAACAGAGCGTGGAGCGTCTATCGTGCGCATCGTCGTGGCCCATTCGCGGCTGAATACGTTGGGCGGTGGCGAGCGAGTCACGCTTGAGCTGCTACGTCAACTAAGTCGCCGCCACGAAGTCACCTTGTGGGCAGGCGGCTATGACCGAACTGCTACCTATCGCGAGTTAGCGGACTTTCCGCGCCGTGACCTGGCGCCGTGGCAATGGCCTATTTCCCGTGCCGATGCTGATGTCGTGATCGCGCAGTCATTCGGCGCCAGTTTCCTCGCGGTGCGCCATGCGGCGACCCTGTGCTACGTGCATACCTTGCGCTCGATTTACCTGGCTGGCTCCAACCGGCCTGATCTGCTGGCCCGCAGAGTCTTGGACACCCTGCTGCTTCGTCGTGCCGGTGCCGTGGCAACCAATAGCGAGTACACAGCGGGTCGTCTCAACGCACGCATCGGTCGGCAGATCGAGGTCATTCCCTGTGGTGTCGATCCGGAACTGTTCGACTTACCGGAGCAACCTGGCACCTATGCGTTGTATGTCGGCCGTATCGCTCCCGAAAAGGGACTCGAACGCCTGCTGCGCTGGAGTGCCGCGCTTCCGCTGGATCTGATGATGGTTGGCACCGGGCCGGCAGACTATCTGGGACATTTGCGCCGCCTGGCTGGGCCGCGCGTTCGCTGGGCAGGGGCATTGCGCGATCACGATCTACGTCGTGTCTACCAGGACTGCAGGATGTTCGTCTTTGTGCCGTATGAGGAGGAGTTTGGTCTTGCGGTACTTGAAGCAATGGCCGCTGGCAAACCGGTGGTCGCGGCGGCTGAAGGTGGTCTGCCAGAGTTGGTGCGAGCTGGAACGACCGGGTTCCTGGTAACCGACCAGCTCGAATTCGAGCGATCCGTGGAATGGTTGGCGCACGACGACGTGCTCTGTGAGCGCATGGGGCGCGCGGCACGCATGAGCGCACGCCGGTACAGTTGGGATTCCATGGTCCGGAGCATCGAGGCCACCTGCGAGCGTGTGGCGCGCGCCTGATGAGACTCCGGCGGGCGAGCCGCGCGATTCAGCAGGTGTGGTACTCATGCGCCACGGGTGCGCAGGCGCTCCAAATAGATCAGGAGGACGGAGATATCGGCGGGTGTCACGCCAGGGATACGTGCCGCCTGACCCACCGTGAGTGGGAGGATGCGAGCGAGTTGTTGTCGTGCCTCCAGACGCAGACCACTGAGCCGGGAATAATCGAGTGTGTTGGGCAAAGCGGCGGATTCCAAGCGACTCATCTGCCGCACGCTGTGTTCTTGCCGGCGAATGTAGCCCGCGTATTTGACGCGCAACTCCGTTTCTGTAGCGACATCGCTGGAGAGTTCAGGGAGCACGGTTCCCGCCGTCTCGGTGTTTACCAGCGCCGCAATCAGATGATAGTGAGCTTGTGGCCGGCGAAGCAACTCCTCGGCACTCAGCCTCTGGCCGATGTGTCCCAATCCCAACGCGTGCGCGCGTACCTCAACATCGGTTGTGGGGCTCACGGTAGTGGCGCGCAATTTGGTGATGACGTGGTCGAGCTGCGTACGTTTGCGTTCGACCTGTGCCCAGTGCTCGGGACTCAGCAAGCCCAATTGGTGGGCATGGTGCGAGAGGCGCAGGTCGGCATTGTCGTGGCGGAGCAGCAAGCGATACTCAGCGCGTGCCGTGTGCAGCCGATAGGGCTCTGCGGGGGCCTGCGTCACCAGATCGTCAATGAGCACGCCAATGTAGGCTTCATCCCGTCGGAGCACCAGCGCCGGCTGGCCACTGACGGCCAGAGCGGCATTGATGCCCGCCATGATGCCCTGTGCGGCTGCCTCCTCGTAGCCTGACGTGCCATTTATTTGACCGGCGAGGAAGAGGCCGCGCACCATCTTGGATTCGAGACTAGGGCGCAGTTGGTCTGGTGGCACGTAGTCATATTCGACGGCGTAGCCTGACCGCACCACTTCAACCCGCTCCAGGGCGGGAATCGTGCGAAGCATTGCAATCTGGACATCCTCAGGCAGACTGGTGTTCATGCCCTGGACGTATACCTCGCCGGTGCGCCACCCTTCCGGCTCAAGGAACACCTGATGGCGCTCTTTGTCGGCGAATCGCACGACCTTGTCTTCGATCGAGGGACAATAACGTGGCCCAATGCCTTCGATAACACCGGTGTACAGGGGAGAGCGATGCAGGTTGCGCCGGATCAACTCATGCGTCAGCGGTGTGGTATGCACGAGATAGCACGGCAACTGTCGCCGCCACGACGTCTGGCTTGCATCAGGGAGCGGGTAGGCGCGGTGGGGGGGTCCCAATGGTACCAAGCTATCCTCGCGCGCGGCCACATCCGCGGAGAAATACAGCGGTGACGGACTGCCAGGTTGGATACTCGTCTGGGAAAAATCGATGGTTCGGACATCGACCCGCGGTGGAGTGCCGGTCTTGAAGCGCCGGATGGTGAAGCCTAATTCGGCCAGAGAGTCGGAAAGACCGAGTGATGGCGCCTCGCCGGCGCGCCCGCCTGCTTGAGTTCGGTCACCGACGACCAGCCGCCCGTTAATGAAGGTTCCGGTCGTCAACACCACCATGTGGGCTCTTAGAGGCGTGCCGTTGGTAAGTACGATACCCGTGATAACTGGGCGCTGGTCGATTCCCGCAGTCCAGGTCAGCCGTGCGACCGATCCTTGTTTCACGCTCAGATTTGACTGTCCTTCCAGGACGAACTTCATGCCGAGACGATAGGCTTGCTTATCACACTGGGCGCGCAAGGCCTGAACGGCAGGGCCGTTTCCCGTATTGAGCAACCGGATCTGGATAAACGTACGATCGGTATTGCGACCCATCTCACCGCCAAGCGCATCGATCTCACGGACGAGATGCCCTTTCGCCGGCCCGCCGATGGACGGATTGCACGGCATCAGCGCCACGCTGTCCAAATTCATGGTCAGCAGCAGCGTTCGCCTCCCCATGCGTGCCGCGGCGAGGGCGGCCTCGCAACCCGCATGCCCCGCGCCGACGACGATGACGTCGTAGTCCGTGGTGGAGAATGGAGAGCTATCACGCTCTGGAGGATCGAATCGATCATGGGCATGGACCATATGGGCTCCCGTCAGGTGGACTCCACCCCACGCAATGGCATGGCAGTCGCCAAAGCGTCACAGGCGCAGCGGACCAAGGCTGATGCGCTGACGCCCGGGGTGTTCAGATTGTTGGGCTTGCACCAGGAGGTCAAGCTCGGCGAGCGCATCGGGCCAGTCAGGGCGGAGCATGAGGGCCTGGTTCACGGCATCCAGTGCGGCATGGATGCGCGCGATGGCATGTAAGCCTCGTGACCAGGCAAGCAGCTGATCTGGAAGTGCCGGCGCGATGCGTACCGCATCGCGTAGGGCAGACTCGGCTTCGAGTTGACGATTCATCTCCAACAAGGCGCCGCCACGCGCGAGTTGTGCCATGGCAGAATTGGGCTCGTCGATGAGAATCTGGCGCGCGAGATCGTGGGCGTCTGTTGGTCGGTGTTGAAGCAACAGCCATTCAGACTGGCACGCTTTGAGCTCGGGCGATTGCGGCTCAAATTGCAACGCGATCTGCAGATGGTGAACGACTTCGTCGAGTCGGCGCTCTACCAGCATGAGGCGGGCCATGTGTCCGTGCGCGGCAGCGGACTCGGGGAGCAGAAACGCCTCCCGTAGCTCGTTCTCCGCCTCGCGCAAGCGACCCTGGCGTAGGAGAAAGCCGCCAAATTCGGCGCGTGCGATACCCCGTGTGGGATCGAGATGGATCGCCAGCTGGTATTGGTCGCCAGCCCCCGTGTTGTCGCCGAGTTTCTCTTTCACCTCAGCGAACGCCAAGCGGAAGGTGAGGTCGTTTGCCCCATAGTGTTCGGCTTGCGCAAACGCCTGAGCCGCGATCATGAGTCGACCGTCACGCAGCATCGCGGCGCCATATACACGCGTCAGGGCCCACACCTCTGGGCGAGACTCGACCGCTGCCAGGAGTTCGTGCTCGGCCTGTGAGAAGCGGCTTTGACGCATGAAGAATACGCCTAGTGTACCGCGGATGGCAGCCTGCCGCGGGCTCAGGCGGGCGGCTTCGGTCAGTGCGTGCTCGGCCTCGGTCGGCAGTTGTAGGCGCCAGTGCATGAGGCCCTGAAAGTAGTGCAGCCATGGGTCAGCTGGATTCAAGCGGAGAGCCTCACGAAACTCATGTTCCGCCGCGCGGTGATCTCCGCTCGCATGTAGCGCTTGCGCCAGGTCGCCGCGCACTCGCGCATTCGTGGGATGAGTTTGGGCAGCGGCCGCATAGAAATTGACCGCTTCAGCCACATCGGCGATGCCAAATGCCGCTGCCTGCGCCCGACCGCGTTCCCACTCCAACAGGTCTTCGAAGGCCCGCCGTTCCAATTCTTCGGTACGGGCGAAATCGATCAGGAGATCAATACTCGCGTTACGATGACTGGCGAGCGAAGGATCCAGCGCCTCTGCCTGTCGCATTTGGGCTATGGCCTCGTCGTGGCGGTCCAACGCGCGCAAGTTTTCCGCATGGGCAGCATACAAGCACGCACGATACAACCCTGATGCGGCCGGGCCTCGCGGCTCGCGGTCGAGCATGCCGATGACCCGGTGGTATTCTTCGTTCGCACCGAGCAGATCGCCCTGGCTGGCGGTAAGCACGGCGAGCAGTGCTCGCATACGTACATCGCCTGGTACTGTACGGAGATGAACCTGCGCGAGCGGAATCGCATCTGCAAAGCGTTCGGCGTCGACGAGCGCCAGGACATAGCCGCGCAGGGTACCTGGTGGCAGCGTGGCGTGGCCGGAGAGGAGAGCGGTCTCCGACTGGCGACGCTGACTACCGAAGAGGACGATGATAAAGAGGATCGCCAAAATGCCTATCAGCGCGAACAGCGGCCACTGTGCGAGACCACTCAGCGAAGCCAATGGAAGACTCAGCGCGTGTGAGATTGACACGTACAAGCTCCTGGCGCACCGCTCGAACCGACGTGACTGACAAGTCGGTGGTTACTACTGGCCGCATCATGGTACGAGAAACAGTCGGCGCAGTCAATGGGCGCTCTTACGAGCCCGGCCGTCTCAGCAAGTTTTAATGGGCACAAGGTACTATGTTCTCAACATTCGCCCATCTTGCGTTGGGGTGTCGAATGGAGATGGGCTGCCATGCCGGTTGATGGTACAGTGAGGTATCTGTCATGTCAAGCGTGCCTCCGCACACCGTGCATACCGTGCGCAACGTGCGAACCGTGCGCAATAACTGGGGACTCCGATCCCTACTTGTAGTGGGTACAGTGCTCAGCTTTGTGAGTTTCTGGCAGGCTGCCGTGCGGATTCAGGGATCAGGGCCGATACCGGCCAGTGGTGCATCGGGCAGCACCAACTTCGCACCGCCCGCCAAGGGCAACAGTGCGCTTGCGCCGACGGGAAGCTTTCCGAGGAGCCCGGACACCAGCACACATGTCTCATAGGTACCACGATACGCCTCGCACTACTGGCGATCGGTTGGCTGGAACAGCGAGAGGCAGCTGCGCAGTGAGAAGGCGCAGAGCGCGCCGTGATGGCTGGATCGTTGCGATGTGCAGCGCCATTGCGATGGTTGGACTCTGGTGGGGTATATCCGCCGTACCGGTCCTGGCCGTCGGGCGGTTTTTGGTCGGCCAACCGTCTGACGATCCTACGCTGTGGTATGTGACGCGGGGAGCGGCAGCCACCGCTTATGTGTTGCTTACGCTCTCGGTCGCCCTTGGGCTTACGGTCAGCATGCGAGCGTTCGATGGGCTGATCAAGGCCTGGCGCATCCTCGACCTGCATCAAGTGTCCGCACTGCTGATGCTGGCGTTTGTTGTGCTGCATCTGGTGACACTCGTGCTCGATCCGTTTCGCCCATTTACGTTGCTGGAGATGCTGTGGCCACTGGGTGAGACCTACCGACCGGTGTGGGTAGGTCTGGGAGTGCTTTCGTTGTATCTGCTCGTCGCGATCAGTGTCAGCTCCTGGCTCCGTCGAGCCATTGGCAACCGGACCTGGCGGGTGGTGCACCTGACCAGCTTCGCCGCCTTTGTGTTGCTCACCCTACACGGCATCTTTGCCGGAAGTGACACGCGCACTCCATGGATGCTCGGTGTCTATTGTGGGGCCTGTGCGCTGGTTGGATGGCTGACCCTCGCGCGACTTGTGGTCGGACGCCAACGAATCGCGCATTCACCGCTGAGTGCTTCTGGAGCTGGTCCACGCACCCGCCAGCGCAGTTGAGCCCACTGGGATTTCTGAAGCTACACCAACATCCTACCGATTGACAAGCAGCCAGGAGAAGGGCCGCGGCCCACCAGCATTCGGTGGAGCATCCCGCGAACGCTACAGGGTGTGCTCCTGTTCATCATCGCTCCAGTCCTCGATTTCCTCGTCATCGAGGTCGTCGTCAGGATCTTCATCAAGATCGTCATCCCAGTCATCTTCGAGTTCGCCTTCGATATCCTCGTCTGGTCCCGCCGCGAAATAGACGGCGTGAACTGGCGGATTCGTGGCGAGATCGGCGGCAATCTCACTGGTCATTGGCATACGCGCTGGTGCCTCCTTGTGGGGGTAGTAGCGAGCGAAATGTGCGCATTACGCACTGCGCTCGCAAGCCGCATTGTGCGTGATTCGAAGGACGGGTCGCAAGTACGTGGGAGGATCGTGGGGACACTCCCTTACGATCCGCGGTGCGCATCGTAGGATTGACGAGCGAAATTGGGATTCGGCGTCCGGCAACGGACACAATGCTCTTGACTGGGCAGCAGGCTCAGATGGCAACGCGGGCAAGGATGGGCTATCGAATTGTGACAGAACTGGCAGGTTAGGGCGTCGGTTGCCGTGCGTTGGCCGCACGTCTGGCAGATGTGGAGTGCATTCGCACTCCTTGAAAGATCCAAAGCGGTAGGCCGGGCGCCGCGAGTGGCAAGCGGGTCAGCTGAACGGGAGCGGGTGCGGCGAAACAGATCGCTCGCGGGGGA
>DASYGC010000384.1:0-19205 GCA_036000225.1 Ktedonobacterales bacterium
GAGCACCCGGTGCGCCATTTCTTTGCCGGGCAGCGTGGTCGAGCGCAGGATACGGTCGCAGGTGCGGACGCAAGCGGTGAAATGGCCCTCACCAAACTCAACCAGCGCGAGCATGCACATTGCCGAGATCGCGAAATAGACGTTGCCGCCGATCTCATTGGCGGTGATGGCCTGGGCAAGCGCGCGTTTGGCCGACGGGGCGTCGCCGCGCTCCCAATAGGCGGAGCCAAGATAGCCAGCGGCAAGACCGCGCAGGCGCCAGTTCTCCTCGGAGAGGTAGCCCAACGCCTGCTGGCACATGCGAACGGTGCGTTGCGTATCGGAGCGCGCCAGGGCAATCCCGGCGCGCGCTACCGCCATGTACCCACGCATCTCGCGGATCGAAGCGAACGATCCAGTGGATCGATCTGCCACCTCCGCGCCGCGACGCAGGAGCGCTTCGGTCTGCCGCAGCCGCGGCTCGACGGCATCGTAGTCTTCGGCGAGCAAGAGCACCCACGCCTCGAGCAGCGTCAGGTGCGCGTGGGAACGCACCAGGCCTTCGGGCAGGGCCGCGATCCACGTGCGCAGGGTTGCCCATCGACCGTGATCGAGCATGGGCAAGGCCGCCTGGGCAATGATCTGAGTGGCCCGAGCAAACTCATGTGCCGCGAGCGTGTGGGGCAAGGCTTCGTCGAGCAGCCCGTGGCGCTCGAACCAATCGGCGGCCCGCACATGGAGCGACGCCACCAGATCGGGCTGGGTCTGCCGCAGACGTCCGCGCAGTGCCTCGGCGAACAGCGGATGATAGCGATACCAGCGACGCTCTTCGTCGAGCGGGAGCACAAAGAGATTGTCTCGCTCCAGGCGCTCCAGCAGCGCCTGGCCGCCGGATTGGCCGCTCACCGCCTCACACAGCGGCCCTGACAGCCGATCGAGTATCGAAGTGCTGGACAAGAACCACTGGACATCTTCCGGCTGGCGCAGCAGGACCTCTTCGGTGAGATAGTCGGCGACATAGCGGTGGCTGCCACTGAACGTGCTGACGAACATGGCGCTATCTGAGCACCCGCGCAACACGAGGGCAGCGAGCTGGAGTGCCGCGATCCAGCCTTCAGTGCGCGTCCACAACGTGGCGGCGATCTCGTGGGAGAGGTGGGGCCCGGCTGCCTGGAGAAGAAAAGCGGTAGCCTCTTCCGCCGTAAAACGCAAGTCAGCCGCATCGAGCTCAAGCAGTTGATCGCGCACGCGTAGCCTGGATAGCGGCAGCGGCGGTTGCATCCGGCTGGCAATTACCAGATGCACCCGTGGTGGCAGATGATCGAGCAGCAGCGCGACGGCGCCGTGAATCGCTTGCGTGGTGATGTGTTGGTAGTCGTCGAGCACCAGGACGACATCCTCTTCGGTGGCGGCCAGCGCGGCGATCAGAGTGGTCAGGACCGCCTCGATGCGCAGAGCACGGGGCGCCCGCAGCATGGCGAGCGCCTGGTCACCGCCACCGTGCGACGCGCCTTGCAGCGCGGCAATCACGTACTCCCAGAACCGTGCGGGATCGTTGTCGGCTTCGTCCAGCGAAACCCAAACGGTCAGATGCTGGGTGCGTGCGATCCAGGTTGTCAGGAGCGTCGTCTTGCCAAAGCCAGCGGGTGCCGTCACCACCGTAAGTTTACGCGCTGACGCGTCGTCCAGGCGCGCGATCAAGCGATCGCGCCACACCAGCGTGCGAGGTGGCGGGGGGACCTGGAACTTGGTGGTGAGGAGTGGTTGGCGCGAGACCGAACCGTCGGGAAAACGCAACACGGAGTGTGGTTCGGCCACAGATTCCCCATTCCTTGCCCACTATCGTCGTGTGAGCCGTCCGCCTCAGGCGGATGCCAGGCGGCGAGCGATGACCCGCGCGACATGTCCGGCCACGGCGGTGTCACCCGGCAGCTCACTTGCCAGACGCACCGCGGCGCTGAGTAAGGCGCTCTGCCCCGCCGGCTGGTTGGTGACGCTCGGGCCACCAAAATCGGGCTGTTCGAGGTATTCTTCGGCGGCGGCCGCGACGAGCGGCAGCGTGTGCTGGCCCTGTGTACGTGCGTCGCGCTGGCTCGCGACGTTCCCCAGCACACCAGCCAGGCTGCGTGGCGAGTGCCCCATCTGGATGTAGCGCCGGGCGGTGGCCAGTGCGGCGATGGCGTCGCCCTGACTGGCCTGTTGCTCCAGCGAGCGCAGCAGCGCCGCGGCGATCAGGCCGCCCGAGAGCGGTGCGCTCGCCGGCGCGGTGTTGGCCAGCGCGGTGACGCTTGCGGTGCGCAGCGCGTTGACAGCGGCGGCGGCGGTATAGAGCAGCGGATAGACCGCGACATCCTGTGTCTGGCGCATCACGCGATGGACGGCATGGGTGTACTGGAGCGCGTGCCCGGCACGCAGCAACGAGTCGGTGTCGCCGGGGGCGACGGTCAGCAGCCGCTCGGCCGCGGCCAGCGACAGACCCGACGCGACGCCCCGCGTACTGGCGCCCGCACGCAACGCGGCGAGCACCGCCGCGCAGGCCGCGGCTGTGTCGCCCGCCAGCACCGCGCGCCGCAGCGCTGGCCCGGCGGCATCCTCTTTGGCAACCGCGAGGCGTTTGGCCACCCAGGCGAGATCATGATCGGGCGTGGCGGCAAACTGGCGCGCTGGCTCGACGAAGGCCTCGTCCGGGTCCGCGGTCATGAGCAAGGGAACGAGCCAGTAAATCAGCGGCGGCACCCGGACGCCCCAGTCCGCCATATCCAGCACGCGGGCGCTGCCCACCGCGAAAATCAGGGCATGATCGCTGGCGGTGTAGCGGTGCGCGAGTACGGCATACAGGCTGGTCATCAGGGCGCGGTAGTCGGTGCCGGTGCGGTAGTAGCCCATCAAAATACTGGCGAAGCGCCGCGTATCCCGGTTGGTGAAAGCCTCGCGTAGCGCCTCCAACGCGCCACCGGGCGCGGTAATTTCAAACGGCGTCAGCGGCGGTGGCAGGTCGGGGTGCGGCTCAGGCAGGCCGACTCGCACGCGATCGGCGACCGCCATGAAGCCCTGTACCAGCGGCAACGCCGGCTGTAGCCGGATCTCTTGCTCGGCGCCAGGTTCGGGACCGGCGGGGATGGCGCGCATCCATTCAGCGATCTTGCCCGCCGCGCCCAGCACCATCAATGGGTGGCCGTCACCGCCGCCCCAGGCCGCCGGGATTGCGACCCGGGCGGCGATATGCGCGGGCGGCACCTTGCCGGGGCCGAGCAGCTCGATTGTCTCGTCGATGAGGCGCGCTTCGTCGCCGGCGCTCAGCGCATCCAGCAGCAAAGAAATATCCGCATGCACGGCCGCTACCATCTGTCAATCTCTCCTCGGATGTCTACGACTCGCCGCGCAGCTCGCGGATCTCACGCTCGAGAGGCGGAATGGCCGCGTAGTCTTCATCGACGAGTTTGTACGCACGTTGCAGATAGAGTTGGGTCAGCCGATTCCCCTGCGCATCGGGCCGCAGGGCTGCCTCGATCAACTGATCCGCGCGATACTTTTCGGGCAACCCCGTCGCCAGCCGGCGCATGCTTTGCTCGGTATGCGCCAGCAATTTGAGATCGTTGCCTTCAATCGCATAGCGGAGCATGCCCACCTGGCGCGAGAGCTCAGCAAGCCGGTCGCCGTCAGTCAGCACCTGAGCGAGGACATCTTCGACATTCAATTCACTGGTGGACGCCGCTGGACTCCGCGAGGGTTCGGCGACTGCTGGCCACCGCTCGGAATAGCTGGCGTACTCCTGGCTGTAGGCCGCAGCGGCCTCAGCCGCGAAGGTCATCAGCTGATTTTCATCGCCAGCGGCCACGACGCCCATATCGCAGAGGTCGTCGCCACGCCGCTCGGCCAGCTGACGCAGGCTCGCCAGGTTCGCTACCTCTTCGAGCATTGGGGGAATCGGCACGGCGCTGAGCGCCTGCATGTCGCCCAGCCCAGCCAATGGCATTTGCGCCGCGAGCATCGGTGGCAAAAACTTGCCGATCGAAAACGAGATGGGAAAGACCACGCAGTAGGTCGCCAGGATAGGTCCACCCGGGCTGGAGCCGTGCGCGTACACGATGGCATGCCCACGTGGCGCCTGGGGGTCGCCCATTTCGAAGTGCAGTTGCACGCGCGATCCCTCCTTCACCCCTGGCGCCGCCTCGCGACAACGCCTACCGCAAACTTGATCCGCAAACGCTTTTGTCGGGTCACGCACACCTTATGCTATGATACGCGCGCATGACGGGCAGGCGCAAGCGCCAGCCGGGGGCGCGACGCGCCTGCCGCTCGCCGCATGTACCGCTCGCTGGAAGGATGATCTTTCGTGCTGTTCCTGTTTGACATCGACGGCACACTGCTGCGTCGCCTGCCACCGGCGCACTGCCTCGCGATTTGCTCTGCCTGCCGCACGGTGTTCGGCATCGAGCTGGAGGCGCATGACCTTGGGCACACCGCGGGCATGACCGACAGTGCGATTGCGCGGCGGGCGCTGGCGGCCCACCAGGTGCCGGCGGCGGAGGTGGAGGCGGGACTGCCGGTGTTCTTCACGGCGGCCGCCGATGCCTACGATGAACTAGTAGACGCTGATTTGACCGCCTATCACACGCCCTACGCGGCGCAGGCGCTGGCGTGGTTGACGGAGCATGGCGCGGCGCTGGGCCTGGTGACGGGGAATATCGAGCGTATCGCCTGGCGCAAACTCGGCGCCGCGCAACTCAGCGCGCCATTTCGCTGTGGCGCCTTCGGCGACGAAGCGGAATCGCGCGATGACCTGCCTCCGCTGGCGCTGGAACGAGCGCGCGCGCAATTTGGCCGGGAGTTTCAGGCACAAGCCGTGTATGTCGTGGGCGATACGCCCTTCGACATCGCCTGTGGTGTGGCGTCGGGATTGCGCACCATCGCGGTTGCCACGGGCTCGGAGCATACGGCCGAACACCTGCGCGCCTGTCATCCAGATTATCTGATCGACGACTTGCGGGCGCTGGAGCACCTGGCGCTCTCATAGGCGACTGGACCCGATCATCCGCAACGCGGAGGAAACGCCACGCATCGTCGCCAGCGGTCACACCCGTGCGCCACGACGGAGAGAACGGGGTCAGAGCGCACACCCATGCGCGGCGACGGAGAGAACGGGGGCAATTAGATGGGGCCAGATACATGGTGGAGCGATGATGCGGGCGGCGGAGTAGGAGAAGCGTGCGTCAAGTCGTGGGCCGCTCGTCGGGCGGGGCTGCGCGAGGATGAGCGCGCCGAGCGCGCACAGACCCAGCAGGACCAGGAACAGGATGACACCCGCACCCACCAGCAGCGGCCCGCGGGGGGCGCCGCGCAGCCATGCGATCGGCGCGCCGCAGCCACGCTTCTGCGTTCCGCTCCACCCGCCGGTCAGCGGCATGGGCTGCGTCGGACGGGTGTCGGCGGCGGAGGGAATCAGAATGGGGGCAACCAGCATACGAACGAGCGGCACGCTACTTGAGGCGGTGGACACAGTCGATACACTGGACACCTCATCCAGGTCGCGGCGCGCATAGGCCCGATGCAACGCGTTGGCAAAGGTCTGCATGTTGGGATAGCGGTCGTTTGGGTCGCTGGCCATGGCCGTCAGCACGGCCCGATCCAGAGCGGGCCAGATCGCGGGGCGATGCATAGAAGGTGGCGGCACTTTCTCGTTGATGACGCGAACGGCGACCGCCAGCGGTGTCGCGGCATCATGGGGCACCACGCCCGTCAGCATCTCGTAGAGCACAACCCCGAGCGAATAGATGTCAATACGCTGATCGAACGGTTCACGGTTCAATTGTTCGGGCGCCATATATTCAGGGGTGCCAACCGGCAGTCCGGTGACCGAGAGCGTGTGGGTGGCCGAGGTGCCGCCCATCAGATCCAGATCCCGCGCGATACCGAAGTCGGTGAGCAGGGCGCGACCATCGGAGTCGAGGAGAATATTCTCGGGCTTGACATCGCGGTGCATGATGCCAAAGCTGTGCGCGGCATCGAGCGCTTCCGCGACTTCCAGTGCCAGACGAATGGCCTCGACGGGATCGCAGGGACCGTCGCGGTCCATCCGCTCGCGCAGGGAGGTGCGCAACAGGGGCATGATGATGAACAGCACGCCCTGCTCTTCGCCGCTGGCCAACACCGGCACGACGTTGGGATGTCGCACCGCGAAGGCCCGCTTGGCTTCGACGCGAAACCGCGTCACGTAGCCCTGATCTCTGGCGAGCTCGGCCGGCAGCACTTTCACTGCCACGTCTGGGGTCTCGCGCGCCAGGCCACGGTAGACTTCGGCCATGCCGCCAACGCCGATGAGCTCGACGAGCCGGAAGCCACCGAGGATCGCGCCCAACATGCTGCCGTGTTGCCCATCCGCCGCCAACGATGTGCCTCCCGTCAGCGCCTGTCGCGGTGTGCTGTGTACTCGCCGCAAGGGCCATTCTAGGGTGCGCGGTCCGAACTGTCAAGCGGCGCTGTACCATTGGCGCCGGGGTACCCTGCGCCGCGGCGGCGTGCGAACTCAGTTGCATTGACCCGGCACGCGTGCTACCATGGCGGCGCGGAGCGGAGCGCGCCGTGTGTCCACCTCAGCTTGCGGGAGTGCTCCTACATGTCCTCAACGCCTGCCAGTGCAAATGCTCCGGTGACACCTCGCCCAGCCGCCGCGGTCGTGGTCGCGCGCGAACGCGCGGGCACGAGTATCGAAGTCCTGATGGTGCGGCGCCAGGTGAAAAGCGAGTTCGCCCCCGATGTCTTTGTCTTCCCCGGTGGGTCGGTCCAGCCCGGCGACCGCGAAGCCGAGATGACCCCCGGCCTGTGCGTTGTGGCGGGCGGGGGAATCACGGCTCTCGGCAGCGGCTTTCGCGTAGCCGCGTTGCGCGAACTCTTCGAAGAGGCCGGCGTGCTGCTGGCGCACCGGCGCGATGTGCCACTGGCGATCGAGCGCGACGCGGTGGGACGCTTCGCGCGGTATCGTCAGGAGCTCTGTGCCGGCCGGGCCACCTTGGGCAGCATCGCCGCGCGTGAAGGGCTGCGGCTGGCCACCGATGCGCTGCTGCACTGGGCCCACTGGATCACTCCCGAAATGTTGCCCAAACGGTTCGATACCCATTTCTTCCTGGCCGGCTCGCCCGAAGACCAGAGTCCCACGCATGACGACCTCGAAGTCACCGCCAGCGAGTGGATCACGCCCGAGGAGGCCCTCGCGCGACACGCACGCGCCGAGTTTCCACTGGTGTTCGCCACCGTGCATCAATTGCGCGCGCTCAGCGGCCTGCCTGATCTCGCGGCGGCGCGGGCGCGGTTTATGGGTCGCGAGCCGCGGGCGATCATGCCGCTAGCCACGCGCACCGCTGATGGCGGGATGATGGTCAAACTCCCCGACGATCCCGGTGACCCCGTGCGTCTGTGATGTCCAGTAAGCCGGAATCAGAGGAGGACCTATGCGCCTACCTGTCGGAGTGCGCGTGGTGCTCGCTCCCAACCCGTCCATCATGACTGGACCCGGAACCAACACGTATATCGTGACCGGCGCGGATGCGTTGTGCGCCGTCATTGATCCAGGGCCGGATGATGCGCGGCACATGGAGGCGATCCTGCGCGTAACGCAGGCGCACGGCGGCGTGGGCGCGATCCTCGTCACCCACGGCCACGCCGACCATGATGCCGGCGCCGGCCATCTGCGCGCGCTCACGGGCGCGCCGGTGCTGGCCTTCAGTCGTGACGGCGTCGCGACCACCGATCGCACGCTGGCCGATGGCGAGGTGGTCGCCGTCGGCGGCCGTGTGCTACGCGCCCTGCATACTCCTGGCCACCGCTACGATCATCTGTGCTTTCTGCTCGAAGACGCGGACGCCTTGTTCGCCGGTGATCTGGTAGCGGGGGTAGGCACGGTGGTCATCGTGCCACCGGAGGGCAACATCGCGGAGTATCTGACGTCGCTCGAACGTTTGCTGGCGCTGCCCGGCTTGCGGACACTGCTGCCAGCGCACGGCCCGGTGATCGAAGACGGACCAGCCCTGCTGCGCGAATACATTGCCCATCGTTTGCTGCGCGAGCAGCAGGTGCTGGAAGGTCTACGCGCTGGGCGCGACACGATTCCCCAACTGGTGGCGGAGATCTATCGCGAGGTTGATCCTGGCCTGCATGGCTGGGCCAGCAAATCCATCGCCGCGCATCTGCTCAAGCTGGAGCGCGAGGAGCGCGTCGCGCGTGCTCCCGGCGCGCCCGAGGCGGGGCCATGGGAGCTGCGAGAGCCGCGCGCGAACGCTGAACACTGACCAGCCACGCGGCGGCGCAGCGGTCGCATCAGACGACTTTCGGGTAGGTCGCCTCATTGCATCGTGGCACACGGGTGTGCGCTCTGGCCCGCGTGATCCGTAGTCGCGCACAGGTGTGCGCTCTGGGGAAGTCAACCATTTTCGTCGAAATCGAGCATCACCCGGCGATGCCGTGCGCCACCTGGCGTGCATACTCGGCGGCGTCAAACTGGCCCTTGGACTCGCCAATGAGCCCGTCAGCGGCAAAGGTCCACTGCTCGAAGCCGCTGAACCGCACGCGGTGGCCCGTCCCGCCTGGGCCCGTGTTGGTCCCCGGGAAGGTCCAGCGGAACACCGCACTCTGACCTTGCGGGGCGACTTCGTCCATGGTCACGATCATATCCGGAAAATCGGTCAGGAATCCGCGCGCGACAGCAGCAATGGCCTCGCGGCCCACCGCTGCGGCGCTATCGTTCACGCTCAGCGAGCCACCTTCAGAAAAAAAAGCCGCGACGCTCGCGGGATCCTGGCTACACCACGCCCGCGCATAACGACCGCCGAAGTCTTGCAGTTCGATAGGTGTCATCGCTGTCTCCTCCGTTAGGCTCACAGGTGCCGAGCACCATCCGATGGATGCTCATCGGCTGACAGCATAACACCGCGCTGGCGCTGCGTGCGGCGACGCGTAGCGTGGATGCCTGCAGCCCGCTTTCCTCAGATTCATGCCGAGGGTGAGCCGCAATTCCCGGGAAGTACCGCTTGACAATCGTCATCCGCCGTACTATAGTTCATTACATGAGTAGCTAACCAGATAAGTGATGGGGCTATGAAGCGTATGGAGTACTTGATCGACGAGAACCGCCCAATCTTTGCGCAGATTGCCGAGCGGATCGAAGAAGATATCCTCGCTGGCCGGCTGTCTGAGGAGGAGCAGGTGCCCTCCACGAATCAGTTCGCGGCCCTTTACCAGATCAATCCGGCGACGGCGGCCAAAGGCGTGAACCTGCTGGTGGACCAAGGCATTCTTTACAAGAAGCGCGGACTGGGGATGTACGTGACGCCAGGCGCACGCGCGCAACTGCTGGAAAAGCGGCGGGAGCAATTCTACGAGCAGTATGTGGTCACCATGATGCGCGAGGCGGAAAAGCTGGGCATCACCCGGGAACAACTGGCAGACATGATCCAGAGAGAGGTGTCGGTGCGATGAGCACGATCGTCGAGGTCAGGCAACTGTCCAAATCGTATGGCAACGTCACTGCCGTCAACCAGGTGAGTTTCTCCATCGAAGCCAACCAGATCTATGGGCTGCTGGGGCGCAACGGCGCGGGCAAAACGACCATCATGCGCATCATCACAGCACAGCTGTTCGCCACCAGCGGCGAAGTGCGGGTGTTTGGGGAATTGCCCTATGAAAACAGCCGGGTGCTGCGCCAGATCTGCTTCGTTAAAGACAGCCAGAGGTATCCCAAAAGCTACCGCGTGATTGACGTGTTGGAGCAGGCTCCCTTGTTCTTCCCCTCATGGGACCGGGAGTACGCCCTCGCCTTGATCGAGGACTTCCAACTGCCGCTGACCCGGCGGATGGGGGCGCTTTCCCGAGGGATGCTCTCCGCGGCGGGCGCCATCGTCGGCCTCGCCAGCCGCGCGCCGCTGACCATCTTCGATGAACCGTACCTGGGCATGGATCCCGTCGCCAGGGGCCTGTTTTATGACCGGTTACTTCAAGATTACACGGACCATCCGCGCACGATTATCGTATCCACGCATCTGATTGATGAGGTCAGCCGGTTGTTGGAGCATGTCCTCGTGATAGACCAGGGCCGGCTGCTGCTCGACGAGGAGGCCGAAGCGTTACGCGGCCGCGCGTTTGCCGTCATCGGCCCGGCGGCGACAGTGGACTCCTATTTGGTGGGCAAGCAGCTGCTGCAACGTGAGCCGTTCGGCGGCCTGGTTTCGGCGACCGTGATGGGCAATGGCAACGCGAGCGAGCGCCAGCAAGCCGTCACGCTCGGCCTGGAACTCGCCCCGGTCTCATTGCAACAGTTGATTGTCCATTTGACGCGCGACCCATCCGCGAGAAAGGCAGTGGCAATCTGATGAACCGCATCTCCAGCGTCATGTCCCTGCATGCCAGAGACCGGGGCACCTGGTTGGTGATCCCCTGGAGCATTTTAGGCGCTGGCTTCGCCATTTGTCTGTTCCTTGCCGTGTCCATTCTCGTGCTCGCTGGAGGCGAAACACCAGTCTATACCGGTGCTGTGGCCGTCTTCTATTTCGTGATGCTCTTGGTAGGCATCGGCGCTGTAATCCAAGCGTTTCCGTTTGCCGTGGGCTTTGGCACACGCCGGAGAGATTTCGTCCTGGGCACACTGGCGATGGGAATCGTGGCCTGTGCCGCCTGGGCGATCCTGCTGGGGCTGCTCTCGCTCATCGAGGCCAATGTGATCAAGAATTGGGGCGTGGGCCTCCACTTCTTCCACCTCCCCTACTTCAGTGATGGCTCGCTCCTGCGCCAATTTTGCTGGTCATACTATCGCGATGCGGCCTGCGCGCAATCAGACCCCAACTATGTGCGGGGTGGCGCACACCTCGGGCAGTTCTGGGTCTACTTCGTCTTCCTGCTCTTCATGTACCTGCTGGGACTGCTGCTCGGCAGCATCTACCAGCGCTTTGGCCGCACGGGTGAGTACATCTTCGCCGGCATCGCCTTTCTGCTCCTCAGCGTCTTTTTGCTGGTGAGCACCCACTGGAACTGGTGGGGCGCCATCTTCGGTTGGCTCGCCCAGCAGACCGCGGCCGCGCTCGGTTTGTGGCTGCTGCCGTTGATCGCCATCTGCGCCCTCGGGTCCTATGCGCTATTGCGCAAAGCGACGGTGTGATGGCAAGCGAAGTGTGTCTGTTCCCGCGTCGAGCCGCCGCTTGAAGATGTTTTCCGTGAAAGGACTGAGTATGAGCACTTACATCGACGCAATCGGCGGACGGATCGTGTCCGCGGCATTCGACAGCGAACAGCTCATTACCGGTACCCGATGATAGGGCGCGCGCACCTTGGCCTTCAAGAGTATCGCGACCGACGCACGATGGGAATGGGGCAGTTGCGCGATTGAAGGAAAAGGAGCGTCTATCATGGAGCGGATCGCATCACCACGCGCGTTCTTGACTGGCCACCTTCGTCGCCTCGACCTCGCACCCCCCGTGCTGATCATCGCCGGCATCTCTTTCCTGGCGCATGTCCTGGTCGGTGGCAACTATGGCTATTTCCGCGATGAACTCTACATCATGGCCATGAGCCAGCATCCCGCTTTCGGCTATGTGGATGTGCCGCCGCTGGTGCCCTGGATCACCCTGATTCCCCGCCTGCTCACTGGCAACGCCCTGTGGGCCCTTCATGTCATCTCGGCGCTGGTCTGCGCGGGGACGATCCTGCTGACCGGACTGATGGCGCGGCTGCTCGGCGGCACGAGGTGGGTGCAGGGACTGGCCGCGCTGGCATCGGCGACCGCCCTCGTCCTGCTGGCCATCGGCTCAGTCTACGCCTATGACGTCTTCGATGAGTTCTGGTGGACGTTGGCCGCCACGATCCTCATCGCCCTGCTGCGCGACCAACGCCCCCAACGCTGGCTCGCGTTCGGCCTGGTGGCTGGCCTGGGACTCTTGACGAAGGAAACCATCCTCTTCTGGGGATTCGCGCTGGTCGCCGGTTTGCTGCTGACCCCACAGCGCCGCTTGCTCTTCACTCGCTGGACGCTGTTCGGGGGCCTGATCGCCGGCGCGCTCGTCTTGCCCTTCCTGCTCTGGAATGCCTTCAATGGCTGGGCGTCGTTCCAGTATTGGGCGGCATACCCCCAGCATCAAAGCGCCGGTGGGACGCCGCTCGATTTCCTGCTCAACCAAATACTCGGCATGAACCCGATCTCCATGCTCTTGTGGGCTGCCGGGCTGTGGTACTTCTTCTCCAAACGCGGGGCACGCTATCGGGCCTTCGGCTGGGCGTATCTCATCCTCTTCGTCATCTTCAGCGCGCTTCAGGGCAAGACCTACTTTCTGGCGCCCGCCTACCCACCATTGTTCGCTGGCGGGGCGATGGTGCTCGGGCAGTGGCGGGTGCGCTGGCGCCGCTGGGGCCCTCGATGGGTCGCGGCCTATGCCGCGGTGCTGGCCGCGATTGGCGTGCTGCTGGCCCCCGCGGTGATGCCGGTGTTGCCCCCCGCCGTGTATGCGCGGGTGTATGGCAGGAGCGGCAATTCCGGATCACAACAGGACTCAGGCGATAGCTACGGCCTCCCGCAATCCCTGGCCGATCGCTTTGGCTGGGAACAGCAGGCCGCGTTGATCGCGCAGGTGTATCACAGCCTGCCACCGGATGAGCAGCGGGTGGCCTGCATCTACGCGGAAAACTATGGTGAAGCAGGTGCGCTCGTCGAGTACGGCGGGCGCTATCATCTGCCCACACCGATCAGCGGTCACAACGCCTTCTATCTCTGGGGACCAAACGGCTGTAGCGGCCAGGTCATCATCACCATCAATGTCGCTCCCAAGGACGCGGCACAGGGGTACGGCTCGGTGACGCTGGCCGCCATGACTTCCTGCGCCGCGTGTGTGGACTTCGAGAACAATGCTCCCATCCTAATTTTGCGGCAACCCAAGGTGCCTTTCATCTGGGCACGAGTGAAGCACTACGATTGAGGTAAGACACGGAAAGGGCGAGGAACATGCAGCCGCTTTTCGCTGACCAGCCTATACCGCTGAGTGTCCTGGTGCTCAGTCTGCTTATCTGGCGCGTGATAGAAGCGGGCGTGGATATCAGGTCATTCAAACGTCTGCGTGCTGGCGCCCGGCGCCAGGATCAAGGATCGCGCGTGGTCCTTCTGTGCGTGGTCACGCTCGGACTCCTCTTCGGCACGCTGCTGGCGTTTTGGGTGCCTGCCACCGCCATCACCAGCGCTCGTATAGTGGCCTTCTGGCTGGGCATTCTGCTTATCAACGCGGGGGTCGCGTTCCGTCTCTATGCGATCCACGCGCTCGGCGCCTACTTCACGACGGCGGTGGCTGTCGCCCCCGAGCAGACCGTGATCGAAGTGGGTCCCTACCGGCTGATTCGTCATCCCTCGTATACCGGCTTTCTCATCACGGTGCTCGGCCTTGGGCTCTGCTGTACGAACTGGTTGAGTCTACTGATCATGGTGGGATGTGCGCTGATTGGCTTCAGTTACCGTATGCATGTCGAAGAGCGCGTCCTCCAGCGGCAGCTCGGCCAGCCGTATCAGGTGTATATGCGGCGCACAAAACGACTCGTCCCTTTTGTGTTGTGAAGGAACACCAGGATCCACTCTCTCCGCGGTCCCATCACGTCTTCTTCGACGCATTGAGGATCAAACGCTTGCGCCCTCTCAATTGTCCTTTCAGCTGCCGTCACGGTTCCAGGCGGTGCAGGTCGCGCGGAAAGGTGGTCACCAGCTTGATGTTGGGCGCGCCGCTGAGTTGCATCAAGACGCGCTCCAGTCCGATGGCGAAGCCGCCGTGTGGCGGCATGCCAAAGCGAAAGGCTTCCAGAT
Organism: Ktedonobacterales bacterium; assembly: GCA_036000225.1. Taxonomy (GTDB): domain Bacteria; phylum Chloroflexota; class Ktedonobacteria; order Ktedonobacterales; family JADMIN01; genus DASYGC01. The sequence continues at coordinate 13,799 of DASYGC010000384.1, forward strand.
ACGACGCGAACGGCTCAGGTGACAGGTTGCGCGCTGCCAGCGCCGCGAGGTAATCCGCATAGCGGTGCAGCCGCTGGCCGCCAGTCACCATTTCCGTACCCCGGAACAGCAGGTCGAATGAGTTGGAGTACTCAGGCCTGACGGGATCGGGATGGGTGTAGAATGGTCGCTTGCGCATCGGATAGCCGGTGACGAACAGGAAATCGCTGCGGTGCTCCCGCGCCGCCCACTCTCCCAGCCAGCGCTCGTCTTGCGGCGAGAGATCAGGCTCGCCGCGCACATCCACCCCGTGGCGATGCCAGATGAACTCCTGCGCCTCAGCAAAGTGGATGTGGGGGATGCTGGCCGGTACGTCGGGCAGGTCGATGGCGAGCAGCGCCAGTTCGGCGGGGTATTGCTCGCGCAGCGTGGCCAGCATGCCCGCGACCACCTCGCGCAGCAGCGCCATCACGGTGAAGTGGTTCTCGATGAAGCCAAATTCGGCGTCCAGGCTCACATACTCGTTGATGTGGCGAGTCGTGTCGTGCGGCTCGGCGCGGAAGACGGGTCCCACCTCGAACACGCGCTCGAAGACTCCCACCATCATCTGCTTGTAAAACTGCGGGCTCTGGGCGAGATAGGCTTGCCGCTCGAAATAGCCGAGCGCGAACACGTTGGCCCCGCCCTCAGTGGCCTCAGCGACCAGCTTCGGAGTTTGCACCTCGGTGAAGCCGCGCGCGCCCAGTGTGGCGCGAAAGCCGGCCATCAGGCCCGCGCCCAGGCGCAGCGCCGCTCGCCTGGCGGGTTGGCGATTGGTGACCACCGCGTGATCCAGCACGGTGGCAATGCTGGCTTTGATCTCGCGCTTGTTGATGGCCACGGGCAGCGGCTCGGTGATGGGCGTGACGACCTCGACACGCAGGTCGCGCAGCTCGACACCGCCTGGCGCTTTCTCCGCGCGCGTGACCAGCCCCTCGATGGCGATCACCGACTCACTGCCCAGGCTGCCGGCGGCGATCGGCTCTAACTCGCCAACGCCTTCGGCCGTCGCCTGGATCGTGCCCCAGCCATCGCGTACGACGACGAAACTGACGCCTCCCAGCCGGCGCAGCGAGTGTAGCCAGCCGGCAACGCGGACACGTTCGCCCACGTGGGCGAGCACTTCGGTGGTGCGTATGCGTTCCATAGTTCAGTGCTCCTTGGAAACTCGTGCTGGTGTGGGTCCGCCGAGTGGTAACTGGTGGAAGGGGCGTCCGGGCGGACCCTGGCGTGGTTGCGGACGCGTTCCCGCGGATTCAGCTTGTCGTCGTCGCGCATGTCTTCCCTTCCGCTCGCCTGGCAGCGAGCCCACGCAAAATAGCCCTCGTCCATTTGGAGGACGAGGGCCACTGGCCACATCGTGGTACCACCACCATTCGCCCCGCGGCGCTGGCCACGCGCGATTGTCCTGCGTGTGCCGCCCAGCAACGGGGCCTCAGTCGGTCCGGCGGCGCCGTGATGGCGTGCGAGACCGTCGCGCGCTATCGGGCGCATCCCGCGGCCAGCTACCGCACGCACCGCGTGGTTCGCCGGCTTGGCTCAGGGGTGTCTGGTGGTCGGGTTGGCAACGACGCTTGCAGCTGGGTACGTCGCTCTCTGCCTGCCACTCGCTCGTCCACGCACTCCCCGTCAGAGCCTTCTTCATCTGTCTTGCCGATCAGTATAGCACACGCGGCATGATGCGGTATAATGGAGATGCATCCGTATCTCATCACGCCTCGTCGGCGACTGGGATGAACGCGATGCCTGGGAGCTTCTCACATGAACCAACGCGGCCGCATTCGACTGAGCGCGATGGAGATCGTTCTGATCGCCGTGCTGCTCGGCTCGCTCCTTCTCAGCTTGCTGCAAGCGCGCCACGGCGAACAGGATGCGCAACGGGAGCAGTAGCACGCCGCTAGCAGCGCCCCGCTCCTTCCACTATGAGGTGCACTGAGTGCCAGGAAGTGTGCGGGGCGCCTGTGTGCGTGACGAGCAAGCGAATGGGAGTACGGAACACAAAACCGCGACGGAGCAAGCAAACATGGCGCACGACGATTTGGACCGTAAACTGGCGGCGCTCGAAGCGCGCTTCGAAGAGTTGAACCAGCTGCTGGCCGATCCCGAAACGGCGAGCGATAGCACGCTCTTGCAGCGCTATGGCCGCGAGCACGCCGGTCTGGCCGATGTAGTCGCGCAGTATCGCGCACTCCGCCAGGCGCGCCAGGAGCGGCAAGACACCGAGACCCTGCTCGCCGATGGGATCGACGATGAGATGCGCGCGCTGGTGCGCGAGGAGTTGGAGCAGCTGAAGCAGGGCGAGGAGGATTTGCTGGCCGCGGTCAAAGTCGCGCTGCTGCCCAAAGACCTGATGGACGATCGCAACGCGATCATGACCATCCAGGCGGGTGCTGGCGGCGACGAGGCGGGCCTGTTCGCGGCCGAGCTGTTTCGCATGTATACGCGCTATGCTGAGGGCCACCGCTGGCATGTCGAAGTGTTGGATGCGAATGAGAGCGGTATCGGCGGCTACAAGGAAGTTGTCACGGAGGTGCGTGGCCGTGGCGCCTACGCGCGCCTCAAATATGAAGGCGGGACGCACCGCGTGCAACGCGTGCCGGCGACGGAATCGCAGGGGCGCATTCATACGTCCACGGTCAAAGTGGTCGTGTTGCCCGAGGCCGAGGAATTCGAGGTCGAGATCCGGCCGGAAGACCTGCGCATTGATGTCTATCGCTCGACCGGCCATGGCGGCCAGAGCGTGAACACCACCGACTCCGCCGTGCGCATCACCCACCTGCCCAGTGGCCTGGTCGTCACGTGTCAGGACGAAAAATCGCAACTCAAGAACAAGGCCAAGGCGATGGGCGTATTGCGCTCGCGTCTGTGGGACCTCGAACAGCAACGGCGGGCAAACGAACTCGGCGCGGCCCGCCGGCTGCAGGTGCAAACGGGCGACCGAAGTGAGAAGATTCGCACCTACAATTTTCCCCAGGACCGCATCACCGATCACCGGATCGGGTTGACGGTGCACAATCTGCCGCGGGTGTTGGATGGCGAACTCGACCCGTTGATCGATGCGCTCATCACCTCGGATCAGGCGGAGAAGCTGGGGACGATGTTCGATGTGGATACGCCTGAATGAGACGGGCATGAGGAGGCATTTGTGCGCACCAGCCCGTTTTCCGCGCTGCGCTCGCGCCTGGAGGTGCGGCGTCTGCGCGAGGCGGATCGCCCGAGCACGATGGCGCTGTTGAACACCGAGCCAGGCGCCAGTATGTTCCTGCGAGGCAATCTCGAGACGCTGGGCCTGCGCACCGACTATGCGCGCTATTGGGGCCTGTTTACCAATGGCCGGCTCGGCGCTGTGCTGATGATGGTGGACCAGCGCGCGGCGTTCTTCGCGCCAGCCGGCAGCGACATCCGACCATTGGCGGAGGTGGCCATCGGGCAGGGTATGGAGTTCACCATGGGGCGGAGCGATCTGGTAGACGCGACACTAGCCGCCAACCCCGCGCTCGCGGTCGAGCGGCGCGAAGATCACATCCTGGCCGAACTGGCGCCGGGCCGTCCGCGGCGCATGGTCTATCCAGCTCCGGCTGGCGTGCTGGTGCGCCAGGCTGGCCGCGCCGATCTGGAGGCGCTGACCGGCCTGTATCAGGGCGCCGCGGGATTCGAGGATCTGGCCACCGACCAGATCCGGCGTATTATGACCGGGCGCATCTCGGTGCTGCGTACGTTTCTCGCGCAGGCGGGCGAACACATCGTGGCGGCGGCCAGCACCAGCGCGGAGACCAATCAATCGGCTATGATCGGTGGCGTCTGGACAGCGGCGAACTGGCGCGGACGTGGCATCAGCACGGCGGTCGTATCCGCGCTGGCGCACGACCTGCTCGCCGCTGGCCGACTTCCCTTCTTGTTCTACCTTGGTGACAACGCGCCGGCCGCCCGCGTCTATGCCAAATTGGGTTTCAGGTCAATCGGCCAGTGGACGGTGATGTACTTTGAACGACGCGAAACCGCCTGATACGCCCGCGAACTCCCGCGCGCGGATCGCGCCGCGCCAGCTGGAGCAGCCCCAGTCGGTGCGTGCCATTTTCTTTGATGTCGGGTTCACGCTGCTGGCACCCTTTCCTTCGGTGGTCGAAATCGCGGGGCGCGTGTGCGATGCACATGGCCTGGCAATCGAGCGCGAATGCCTGGAACGACAGGTGCCCGCGGCTGAGGCGTCGCTGCGCCATGCCGTGCGCGCGGCGCCCCAAACCTGGGCCGACGACCGCGCCATCAGTGACATCTGGCAGGAGTATTTCACCGTGCTCCTTCGCCCGTGTTTCCCCGCGCGGCGCCTCGCGGAGTTCACCGATGTGGTTGCCGAGGTGCGCCGCGGCTTCGAGCACCACGGCAGCTACGCGCTGTATCCCGATGTCGCTCCGGTGCTGCGCGCGCTGCACGCGCGCGGCATTACCATGGGGGTGATCTCTGATTGGGGCACGAGCTTGAGCGCCATTCTGCGGGCGCACGACCTCAATCGCTTTTTCGATTTCGCGGTGATCTCCGCGACGCTGCGCCAGGCCAAACCGCATCCGTGGCTCTTTGAGACGGCCTTGCGGCGGGCCAACGCCATCCCCGATTACGCGCTGCACGTAGGTGATTCGTATGTGTTGGATGTGCTCGGCGCCCGCTCGATGGGTATCCCGGCGGTGCTGATTGACCGAGCCGGTCTTTTCGACCCAGCCGACATCGATGTGCCAGTGGTGCGCGATCTCTTTGAATTGCTCGATCTGCTGGAGATCGAACGCGAGGGTATCGACGATCTAGGAGGGGGCTGAGATGGTCACGTCTATCGCGTATGCGGATGTGCTGGCGGCGGCCGAACGGGTGCGGGGCGTCGCCCACGAGACGCCGGTGCAGCAGAGCCACAGCTTCGATGCGCTCGCGGGTGGCGCGAACTGGTTCAAGTGCGAGCAATTCCAGCGAGGTGGCGCCTTCAAATTTCGCGGCGCCTATAACAAGCTCAGGAGTATTCCAGACGACCAGCGCGCGCGCGGCGTGGTGGCCTTCTCCTCGGGCAACCATGCGCAGGCCGTCGCGTTATGCGCGCGGCTCTTCAAGATCCCCGCGGTCATCTGTATGCCCACCGATGCGCCGAGCGTGAAGGTCGCGGCCACGCGTGGCTATGGTGCGGAGATTGTCTTTTATGATCGGCTGGTGGAGGACCGCGAAGCGCTGGGGAAGCGGCTGGCCGAGGAGCGCGGGCTGACGTTGGTGCCGCCATTTGACGACCCGGCGATCATTGCCGGCGCGGGCACCACCACCCTCGAATTACTGCGGCAGGTGGACGATCTGGACGTCATCGCCACGCCGGTTGGCGGGGGCGGACTGCTCGCGGGCAGCTGCCTGGCGGCGCACG
>DASYGC010000385.1:0-1994 GCA_036000225.1 Ktedonobacterales bacterium
GCGTACATCCGTACGCACCTACTGAACACCACACGCGCAGTCAGGTGGCCTTTACGCGCACCATGCCGAGGAAGTACTCGTGAAAGCGTGAATCCTCCGTCATCTCAGGATGAAATGCGGTAGCGAGCAGTGTATTCTCCCGCACCGCGACAATCGTTCCACGCCCCTGATCCCCGCTATCAGGCAGCCGGGCGAGCACCTCGACGCTGGGTTCCACCGACTCCACCGCCGGCCCGCGGATGAAGACCGCATGCACGGGCCGTTCGCCGAGCGCCGGCACGCGCAGATCGGTTTCGAAGCTCTCGCGCTGGGTGCCAAAGGCATTGCGGCAGACGCGGATGTGCATGGCCGCCAGCAGCGGCTGACCCGCGCGCGCGTTATCGGTCTCGCGGGCGAGGAGTATCATTCCGGCGCAAGTGCCCCAGATGGCGGCGCCCGCGGCAATCAGCGAGCGTAGTGGCCGATCCAGGCCATATTCGACCATGAGCTTACCCATGACCGTGCTCTCGCCGCCAGGAATGATGACGCCGTCTACATTCTCGAGCTGTTCGGGCAACCGCACCGCGTGCGCACTGACGCCCAGGCGCTCCAGCACCTGAATATGCTCACGGAAGTCGCCCTGTAGTGCCAGAACGCCTATGCGTGTCATGAAGCTTGTCATACCTCTTGGCGGTCGAATCATGCGCGGAAGCGTAAGCCGCCGAACCCCTACCAGCCGCGCGTCGCCATCAGTTCCGGTTGCGGAATCTTGCTGACCTCCAGGCCACGCATTGGTTCACCCAGGCCGCGCGACACCTCGGCCAGGATCTTGGGATCCTCGAAATGCGTCGTCGCCTTGACAATCGCTTTAGCGCGCGCCAGCGGATTATCCGACTTGAAGATGCCAGAGCCCACGAAGACGCCGTCGCAGCCCAGCCGCATCACCAGCGCAGCATCCGCGGGTGTGGCGATGCCGCCCGCGCAGAAGAGCACGACGGGCAGCCGTCCGAGTTGACGCACCTCGCGCACCAGTTCATAAGGCGCACCCAGATTCTTGGCCTCGGCCATCAGCTCTTCCTCGGGCAAAATGGTGAGCCGGCGAATGCCATCGGTAATGGCGCGCAGGTGGCGCACCGCCTCGACGATGTTGCCGGTGCCCGCCTCGCCCTTGCTGCGAATCATGGCGGCGCCCTCACCCAGCCGGCGCAATGCTTCACCCAGATCGCGCGCGCCACACACAAAGGGAATGGTGAAGGCGTGCTTGTTGACGTGATAGGCCTCATCGGCGGGGGTCAGCACTTCGGACTCATCGACGCAGTCCACACCAAGGGACTGCAGAATCTCGGCCTCGACGAAGTGGCCGATGCGGCACTTGGCCATCACGGGGATGGTGACCGCCTCCATGATGCCCACGATCAACTCGGGGTCGCTCATGCGCGCGACGCCCCCCTGCGCGCGAATATCGGCGGGCACGCGTTCCAGTGCCATCACCGCGGAGGCGCCGGATTCCTCGGCGATGCGCGCCTGCTCGGCATTGACCACATCCATGATGACGCCGCCTTTGAGCATCTCGGGGAAGCTCCGCTTGACGCCAATCGTACCTGTCTGTTGCTGCACCTGCCCGCCTCCTGAATCCGCCGCCGTCCCCAGCTGGGTGAGACGCGCCGGGTGACTGGCGCACCAGCGTGAATGCAATTTCGCCAGTCGCCGCCAGGGTGTATTGTCACCCAGATTGTATCACACGCGCGTCGCTCCAGCAGACGAGGAGCATGCTTTGGCTATACGAACACGGCCAAAGGTCATGCCAATCACGCTGGCTGGTCGGTCCTACAGGCGCCGGTTGACGACCTCCCGCCCGCGATGATACACTACGGCATGCGCCAAGGTAGCTCAGTCGGTAGAGCACGGCACTGAAAATGCCGGTGTCGGCGGTTCGATCCCGCCCCTTGGCACCATACCCAATCGGCCCGCGCCGTGAGTCCGCCACTCGCCGCGCGGGCCGGTGTCGTAATCGC
>DASYGC010000386.1:0-1516 GCA_036000225.1 Ktedonobacterales bacterium
GGCGGGATGGGGCGATAGACTCTGGGTGTCCAGAACATCGGTCGGATGAAGTCGGGGCGCTCGCTCGCGATGGTCAGGGCGTGGCGCCACTCGCGTTTGACCTGCTCCGAGCGGGCGGCTGCCGGCGACCAGAAGAGCTGGAAGACATCCGCCTGAGTGATGAGTTCCAACAGCCGCGGCTCCCAATGCTCGCCCGCGCGCAAGGCGTTGACATCGCGCAGATAGCGATCGCCTCCCGCCTGCGCCACACGCTCACAGCGTTGCACGACCATCGCATCCTTGCGCGAATAGGAGGGAAAGGTATTGCGGTAGCCACGGGCGGAGTGGCTGACAAAGCGATCAGCGTCCATGGGGTAGTCAGATGTCCGCCGGACGGCGATGGCGAGCGGCACCTCGCCGCGGAGCAGTGGCCCCTCGAAGAACCGCACGAAGCCGTCGTGCGACGTGCCGGCGGTGGCAGACTCCGCGCGCAGTCGAAACTCATGCAACTGGACGTCTTCATCCCACGTGACACGCAGCGAGGGGGGATTGAAACGGAAGCCAGGCAGCCAGGGCACGATCGTGAGCTGCGTTCCCCGGCGCAGCGGCGCGCGGCTTGGCGCGCTGGCCACCCGAAAGGCCTCCCGGCGCATGCCGAGCTGGCTGGACGCCCGGGCCTCCACCTCCGCGCGTGCCCGCGCGGTATCCACCGCGATGTAGAGCAGCAGCGATTCCCACACACGCGGCGCGACCGCGCGCGGATAGTAGCCCGTGAAGGCAACGTCCGCAGGTGTCGTGGGCTCAGCGGCGGGCGGCATGGTAGGAGCGTCCGCGCCGGGAGCGCCGGGGGCTGGAGCGACAGGGGCTGGAGCGACAGGGGCTGGAGCGACAGGGGCTGGAGCGACAGGGGCTGGAGCGCCGCCACTCCAGCGACCAATGCCAAGGCGCTTCTCGACTGCCTCAGCATCGAATGGCCCTTTGGCATACCAGCCGACGAACGGGCCATGCTGCTCGGTAGGAATCATGTCTTTCAACTCGCCGCGCTCGTACATTTGGGCCAGTTGCACGGGTGTCACGGCCTGGGAATCGAGCAGAGCCAGTTGCTGGGCGGCGGGATCGTCCGAGCGCGCGAGCAGCTGCTGAGCTTGCTGGGCGAGCACGGCGCGCTGCTCAGGGGTGAGTTGCGCGAAAACATCCGCGGGACTCATCTCCACCGGCGCGCCATACGCTACGGCGCTGTCTTCCTGCTGGCCTTCTCTGGCATCCTGGGTCGCTCGCGCGCTGTCCGCGGTGGCGTCAACCGCTTCGCGCGACGGACCTGTCCAGGTGGGTGGGTCCAGAAGCGGCAGGGAAAAGTCCTCGTCGTCCACTGGTATTTCCATGGGCGACAGGGATGAGTCCTCGTCCGCTGCCATGGCCATGGGAGACAGGGGTGATTCCTCGTCCGCTTGCCAATGCGAACTCTCAGCAGGTGCGAGAACCATCGCGACGCGCCGGGCCGCCTCATCGGGCGCCAGGCCAGTATCACCAGGTCCGG
>DASYGC010000387.1:0-3783 GCA_036000225.1 Ktedonobacterales bacterium
GCTTCGACATCCACCGCTCGGGCCTGTCCGAGGCGGACACCACGCTCTACGAGGGTCTGCGCGTGACCACCCCCGCGCGGTCGATTGCTGATGCCGCAGCCGCGGGCACCGGTCCCGAGCAGATCCAACTCGCCGTAGCTCAGGCCATCGCACGCGGGCTGGCCAGTCCGGCTCAGGTGCGCCGCGCCGCCGATCGTCCGCGCTATCGCCATCGCCGCACCGTGCGCCCACTGATCGGAAGAGCGCTTGCCCGTGCCCGCCAGTGAGCGCGGCGGCAGCCCGGCCGGCTTTCGCACGCAGCTCCTTGCCCGTCTGCGCAATCAGGCTTGGGCAGCCGCGCCACACGCGGTTGGCGTGCTTGTTCCCACTGATAAGGTTCCCTGTGTCGTGCGGAAACGCCAGATCAGGCAGCTGGCGAGCGCTCATAGTGGCCGATGCTACCACCGAGTATGTCGTGGCGCTGGATAGGTCCACCGCGACAGCCTGTCCGTGCGTGCGGGCGTGGTACCATGAACAGGACATCGCCTAGAAAGGACCGTGACGATGCTGCTCAAAACACAGGCCGCTACGGAAGTCGCACGGTTTCTGGCGTACCATCCAACGCCTGAACAGATCATCGCCTTCCATCCCTCCCCTGAAGTTGCAGCACGGGCCTATGCCCTTATTCATAGCGACCGAGATGGCTCGCTGACGGAAGAAGAACGCAGGGAACTGGAGAGCTACGCGGTCATCGAATACCTCATGGAGCTTGTCAAACTGGAAGCGCAGCGTCAACTGAGACAACAGGCGTCATAGCGCGATGACGACCTCCATACCTGAGCGGCTGCGACGCCAGGTGCGGGAACGGGCACACGGCCGATGTGAGTACTGCCTCATCCACGAATCAGACATGTACTATCCGCACGAACCGGACCATGGGATCGCTGAGAAGCATGGTGGCCCGACCTCATTGGAGAATCTCGCCTGGTCGTGCTTCTATTGCAACCGGTTCAAAGGCTCGGATCTTGCCTCTATCGATCCGGTCTCATGGAGAGTCGTGACCCTCTTCCACCCACGTGTGCAGCGATGGCATCGCCACTTCCGTCTTAAGAGCACCCTGATTGAGGGGATGACCGCGAGTGGACGCGCGACGGTCACTCTGCTGCACCTGAATGATGCGGAACGTGTCGTCTACCGACTCGGACTGATGGAGATCGGCCATTATCCCTCCCGCTAGGACCAAGGGTCGGCCAGCCGGCGGGCGCTCACCCCCGCCTGCTCCGCCAGCGCTTCCTGGGTCAGCCCAGGCACCAGGCGGTAGTCCTTGAGCAACTCGCCAAACGGGCTATCATGTGAGCCGCCATTGCCGGCGGCCGAGGTGGAGGGTTGGGTACGCGCCGCTTCCTTTACCCCGGTGAAGAGTTAGCTGCTCGGTCGCATCAGCCTGGTAACGGCCAACATCGTGCACAGATGATGAAGACGTGCGCCGGGGGAGAGACGAGGATTCGCTCACGGGAGTATCCTTTCACGACCCCCACATCGTACGCCGCCCAGCCGTTAAGGTGACAGTAGCGGTTACGCTGCTTCTACGTTTGTCCGCCGTTGAAGCTTGACCGTATACGTGCCAGCTCGAGCTGGGCACCCAGGCGCTCGGCAATTTCAAGGGCCTCGCGTAGCTTGACTTGGGCTGGTTGATGCTCGCCGCGCCATATTTGCACCGCCGCATAGATGCTTAGGATGCGCACCTGTCCAAGGGCGTACTTCGTTCGCCGTGCGATTTGCAGTGCCTGCTCTGCCACCTGCTCCGCGGCATTCCCGTGTGAAAGAGTCAAGAGCAGCCGCGCACGGACCCACAGCACATCAACCAGAAAGGTCGGCATCTGTGTGGCTCGTGCCATAGCAATCTCGACGGCGTCCGCTGCGTGGTCGAGGTCACCCAGGTCTAGAGAGGCCCATGCCTTCAGCATTTGCAGATATGATGTCGCACCAGGAAAGTTGTCGATATCGTGTATAGCTTGCAGACGTGCAAGAGCCTCGGCAGGCTGTTCAAGGAGCAGATCGCATTCCGCAAGGGTTCCCTGCACGAAGCAGGCCGCCCATCGATCGTTGCTTTGGTCGGCGATGCGCAGCGCCTCCCGCAAGAGGGGGATGCCCGCCGCGACATCGCCGATATGGACGTGAAGCAGGCCGAGGCCGGCCGATGCGTACAAGGGGGCCATAGCCATGGAAGTGGTAGAGCTGAGGGTACGTGCGCGCTCCCAGTTCCCACGCGCCTCAGCCCACGCGCCGGTGTAGAACGCGGCCTGTGCCTGCAGTGAGAGGGCAAACGCGATCTGTGCTATGTCTCCTATGCGCTCGGCAAGGGCATGTGCGCGCCGTGCGTATACTATCGCCTCGTCGAATGCCGCCGTCAGGAGGAACACTGAGGTGGCGTTAATCATTGAGCCGACGAGTATCCCCACGTTGCCGGCTGTCCGTGCCAGTTCACTGGCTTGTTCCATGATCACAAAGCTTTCCGCGGCCCGGCCCTGTATGAGCAGGGCCAGGCCGCGCCGCAACTCAATGGCCACCAGCAGGTCACTGTCGCCGGAACGGCGTGCGAATTCACCGGCCAGATCAAGAGCGGCAAGGTGTTGCGCGGACTGGTTGGTATTAAGGTAGAGTTGGGCGAGTGCGGCATGGAACAATGCCATGTCCTGCGCCGCCGCCGCTGGGGGCTCACGCTCCTCAAGGACCGCGCGGATTTCCTCCAATCGCCGGATGCCATCGTAGCGGGCGCCGGCCCCCCAGTTCCCGAGCGCATCACCGATCTCGGCGGCCACGCGCGCAAGATTTCCGAGGTCGCCCGCCGCGCGATAAGCGGCGGCGGCCGACTCCAGAACCGCTACCGCTTCGTCATATCGATGTCCTTCCAAGCGCAAGGCCTGCCCCAACTTGTAGTGTACGTGCGCTATCTCGAGAGGTTTGCCGAGCCGGTCGAGGCGCTCGGCAGCCTGATGGTAGTAGGTCTGCGCAGCCGTGAACGCCTTCTGATCACGCGCGCGATCGCCGGCCTCCTCCAGGTACCTGGCCGCCGGCTTGTCGGCATCGCTGTGTCCGTAATGGTACGCCAATACCTCCACCGAACGTGCGTGCTCGTCGCTCGTCGTCTGCCGCTCCATTGCTTCCGCGATACGCCGATGCAGACTGGCGCGATGCGCTGCTCCCAGATCGGCCTCCACCACCTCCTGGATCACGTCGTGTGGGAACTGATACATATCCCCATCCCGCAGCAGAAGACGCTGGCGGCTGGCCTCATCCAACCATGCGTAAATTTGCTCCTCCCGCTTCCCTAGCACGTCCACCAGTAATGTACGCCGAACCGCCCGGCCGATTATCGCCGCCGCGCCCAGTACCTGACGCGCCCCATCCGGCAGCGCCTCAACGCGCTGACGTACGCTCTGGTGCAGATCCCAGGGTATCGCTCGCGCGGCTGACGCGCGCGCCTCGGCCGGCGCCGCGAGCAAGATTTGGGCGTGACTGACCAGGAAAAACGGAACGCCGCCCGCGCGAGGCAAGATAGATTCCTCTAGGTCCCGTGCACCATTTGGCAGCCCTGCCAGCAGGCTGCCAAGCATGCGCGACGCTTCCTCGGCGGACAACGGACCTATGGACTGCTGCGCGACCAGCCCTGCACTGGCAAGGTCAGCCAACAGCAAACTCAGCGGGTGCTTCGGAGACACGTCAGTATCTCGGTAAGCCCCAAGCACGCGCACTGGCATCTCCCGGACGAGCGACGCGATGAGGTTGAGCGCGTCACTTCCC
>DASYGC010000388.1:0-7111 GCA_036000225.1 Ktedonobacterales bacterium
CGAGCAGATCACCTGCCACCTGGCCAAGTATCACTCACGCACGCAGGGCGCCTGCGACATGCGGGTGGTCGTGCGCATCCCCTACGGCGGCAACATCGGCGCCATCGAACAGCACTCGGAAAGCCCCGAGACCTACTACACACACACGGCCGGCCTCAAAGTGGTGACACCCTCGAACCCGGCGGATGCCTACGCGCTGTTGACCGCCGCGATTCGCGATCCCGATCCGGTCATCTTCCTCGAACCCAAGAGCCGCTACCAGGCGCGCGAGGAGGTTGATCTGCCACTGCCGCCGCTGCCGCTGGACCGCGCGCGTATCGCCCGCGAAGGTAGCGATGCCACCATCATCGCCTATGGTCCCACCGTGCGCGTGGCGCTGGCCGCCGCCGAGGCCGCCGCGGCGGAGAACATCTCGCTGGAGGTGGTCGATCTGCGCAGCCTCTCGCCGATTGACATTGACACGCTGGCGCAGTCCATCCGCAAGACCCGGCGCGCGGTCGTCGTGCACGAGGCGCCGGTCTTCATGGGACTGGGCGCGGAGATCGCGGCGCGCATCATGCACGATCTGTTCGACGTGCTGGCCGCCCCGGTCGAGCGCGTGGGCAGCGCATCGGTGCCCTACCCGCCGTCGCGCTTCGAGAAGCTGTTCCTTCCGGATGCCGACCGCATCCTGGAGGCCGTCGACAAGATCCGGGAGTATTAGCGCCATGAGTCAGTTTCTCCTGCCCGATCTGGGCGAAGGTCTGGAAGAGGCGCAACTCGTCGCGTGGCTGGTGCGCGTGGGCGAGACGGTCACGCTCAATCAGCCGCTGTGCCAGGTGGAGACCGCCAAGGCGCTGGTGGATATTCCCTCGCCCTATCCCGGCACGGTGGAGCGGCTACACGCCCAACCCGGCGAGACCATCCCCGTCGGCGCGCCATTGATCTCGATTGGTCAAACCGGCGCGGCCCAGCCGTCGGTCGCCGCCGCTGCCGCGCCCGACGAGGAAGCGCACGGCCCCGTGCTGGTAGGCTATGGTACCGGAGGACCCGGCACCGCGCTGACCCGCCGCCGGCGCATCTCCGGAGGCGGCAACACCCCCAGCACCGCCACCTCCAGCACCGCTATCCCCGCCGGCTCGATACCAGGCGTAGGGGCGTCCGGTGGACGCGCGTTGCCCGCCAGCGACACCCTCCCTGGCGTAGTGGCGCCCGGTGAACACTCAGCGCCCGCCGCGGCCACATCCCCCACCCCGGCGATCAGCGACGGCCCCATCGCGGCCTCGCCCCTGGTGCGCAAGATGGCCGACGCGCGCGGCATTGACCTGCGCACCATCCAGGGCACCGGCCCTGGCGGACGCATTCGCGCCGAAGACCTGGAGATGGCACAATTGGGCGTAGTGGCGTCCGGTGGACGCCCGGCGCCCTCCGCTGGCTCCCCTCCCCGCGTCGGGGAGGGGCTGGGGGAGAGGTCCGACGAACCCGGCGACGAGCGCATCAGCACAGTAGGGCTGCGCAAGGCGATCGCCGCACGCATGCTGCGTGCCGCGACGACCATCCCGCACTTCACCGAGTACGGACTCTTCGATGCCACCGCGCTGGTCGCTCTGCGCCAGCGGCTGAAGGCCGACCCGCGCTTCGCCGGCCAGCACCTCACCTATCTGCCGTTCTTCGTGCGCGCGCTGGTGGCGGCGGTGCGCGAGCACCGTATCCTGAACTCGCGCTGGGATGAGGAGGGCAACGCCATCGTCGTGCGCGGGGCGATGCATGTGGGCATCGCCACCGACACCGAGCGCGGTCTGCTCGTGCCCGTGATCCACGGCGCTGATACGCTCGACCTCGCCGCGACAGCCGCCGAAGCCGAGCGGCTGGTAGGCATCGCCCGCACGGGCAAGCTGGACGCGAAGTCCATGACCGGTGGCACCATTACCATCACCAACGTCGGCGCCGCCGGCCCGGTGGACACCGGCGCGCCGCTCATCAATCCGCCGGAAGCGTGTGTCGTTGGCTTTGGCGCCATCAAGCCGCGGCCCACTGTCGTCGGCGACCAGGTGCTGGTCCGGCCCGGCTGCTGGATCTCGATTTCCTGCGATCACCGCATCGTGGATGGCGCCACCGCCGCCGCCTTCCTCGGCGCGCTCGTGCGCCAACTGGAAGCGCCAGACGGGTTAGTGGATGCGTAGGCGGCATCGGATCGGAACCGTGAGGAATGCTCTGGGCCGCGTGTATCCGTGTCGTCCACTGCCGAGCCGCGATGGGAGATCCGCATGGAGCGTCTGGAGACGAGACGGCTGCTTCTGCGTGAGTTGCGACGCACTGACGTGAAAAGCCTGCATCGTCTCTTCTCCGACCCACTGGTGATGCGCTTCTGGCCACCATTCGAGCTCGGCGACACCGAGCAGTTGGTGGAGCGCAACCTGCGCCGCTATGCCCAGGATGGCTTCGGTCCCTGGGCGCTCACCCTCAAGGGCAGCGACGATGCCATCGGCGATTGCGGTATGGTCCACCAGGAGATCGAGGGGTCCAGCGAAACGGAGATCGGCTGGCACCTGCTGCACGCTCTATGGGGCCAGGGACTCGCGACCGAAGCCGCGCACGCCGCTCGCGACTATGCGTTCGACCGCCTCGGAGTGAAACGGCTGGTCGCGATCATCCATCCCGACAATGTCGCGTCACAGCGTGTGGCCGAGAAGATCGGCATGACGCTGCTGAAGACGATCCAGCACCGCGACCGGCCCAGGCTGCTCTACAGTCTGGAGCCCCCACGCTGAAGACGGCGGTGCGCCTCTCGTCGGCGCACTGGCGGCGAGCCCACTGCCCGCCCAGGTACACCCCTGTGTACGCCCAGCGCAAGGAGCACCCACTTGGATCGCTTCACCCAAGCCAACCGCGCCGCGTGGAATACGTGGCTTGCCCGCGATGTGAATTCCTCACATCACCAGGATGTCGCGCGCTTCGAGCGCACCGGGTCGAGCCTGCGCGCGATCGAAGTTGAGGAGCTGGGCGCCGAGGTAGCCGGCAAATCGCTGCTGCACCTGCAATGCAACATGGGCAGCGAGACGCTGTCGTGGGCGCGGCTGGGCGCGACGGTCACCGGCGTCGACCTCGCGGATGCGGCGATCGTCCGCGCGCGCGAGCTGGCTGCCGCGACAGGTCTGCCCGCGCGCTTCATCCAATCCGACCTCTACGCCTTGCCCGCGACGCTAGATGAAGCCTTCGACATCGTCTTTATGTCGTACGGCATCCTGTTCTGGCTGGCGGATATCCCGCGCTGGGCCAGCATCGTCGCGCGCTACGTCAAACCCGGCGGCACGTTCTACATCGTGGACATGCACCCGTTCGCCAACCTGTTCGATCACCGCCGGCCCGAACCCACCGGGCTCAACTTCCAGGTCAAGTATCCCTATGCTGACGCACCAGTGTCCGCCCAGCCGACGGCCCAGTCTACCAATGGAGCGACAGAGCAGGTGGATGTGGCAGACGATGATGCTCCGGGCGGCGAATATTGCTGGAACCATGGCCTGGGCGAGGTCGTCAGCGCGCTGATCGCGGCGGGCCTGCGTATCGAGTACCTGCACGAGTTTCCCTATCAGCACTACCAGCAATTTCCGTCGCTCGTCCGCGACGACGATGGCTGGTGGCGCTGGCCCACACCGGAGAACACCATGCCGCTGCTCTTCTCGCTGCGGGCGACACGCTGAGACTACGCCCCCGCAGGCACCCAGATATTCTTGACCTGGGTGGCCTCGCGCAGGAACTCCTGGCCCTCGCCCTGCGTCGTGTCGAGCCAGTCGCGCGCCGCGCCATCGGCGGCCCACGTGCGCTTCATGTTGCCGGCTGAGGCGCGTTCGACCGCGGCGATGCCCTCGCGCGACGCGAAGTACCACACGGCATCCACGTCGTCATGCTCGGCCAGCACCAGCGCCAGCACATCGCCGGGGCCGGTGATGATGTTGACGACTCCCGCGGGGACATCCGACGTTTCGAGCACCTGGTACAGATCGGTGGCGCTGAGCGGGTGGCGCTCGGAAGGCACAACGATCACCGTGTTGCCCATGGCAATGGCCGGCGCCACCAGCGAGATCAGACCCAGCAGCGGATGCGCGGCGGGACAGACGATGCCCAGCACGCCAATCGGCTCGTGCACCGCCAGCGTGACCCCACGCAGCGCGGTGCCGTGTACGGCGCCATCATACTTATCGGCCCAGGCGCCATAGGTGAACAGACGCGCGATGCTGGCCTCGACCTCGGCGCTGGCCGAGCTCGCGGCACAGCCCGTCTGCGCGACGATGCGCGCGGCGAATTCCTCTGACCGGGTTGCGAGATTCTCGGCGATGTAGTAGAGGATCTGCGCACGGCTGTGCGGCGCGGCGTTGGCCCAGCCAGCGGCGGCGTGCGCCGCTTCGACGGCGTTGCGCACGTCCTTGCGGTTGCCCTCGCCAACCTCGCCCAGCGCGCGCCCATCGGGCGCCAGCACCAACCGGCTGTAGCCTGAATCCGGACGCGCCTGTTTGCCGCCGATGAACAGCTTGGGCGTGCGATCCAGCGCCGGCAGACCGAAGCCGTCGCGCAAGCGGCCGTTGGCGGGACCGAGCGCACCAGCCTCGGCGGCGTCGGGAGGGCGTCCACCGGACGCGGCGACGGTGGGAGTACTGGTGGTATGGCCGTTGGCGACCGCCGCCTCCGGCGCGCTCGTCGTGGTGCTCGTGTGGCGCGTGCGGCTGTCGTGGCGCCGGCCCACGGCATTAGTCGCCGCGCGGTCGTCTTCTGGCGCCCGCTGAGCGTCCGGCGGTGGGTCGTGGTGCTCCCAGGAAGGGCGCAGGTACTCGTACATGCCCTCGCGTCCGCCCTCACGGCCAAAGCCGCTCTCGCGGTAGCCGCCGAAGCCGGAAGCGCCATCGAACAGGTTGGTGCTGTTGATCCAGATGGTGCCGGCCGCGATCTGGCGGGCGATGTCCAGCGCGACGTTGAGGTTTTCGCTCCAGACGCTGGCGGCCAGACCAAAGGCGGTGTTGTTGGCCAGCGCCACCGCCTCAGACGGGGTGCGGAAGGTCATCGCCACCAGCACGGGACCGAAGATCTCCACCTGGGCGATGGTAGCGGCCGGGCTGACCTCGGTAAACAGCGTCGGCGGGTAGAAGTAGCCTTCGGTCGGACTGGCCCACGACGGCTGCCAGCAGGTTGCGCCCTCCTGGATGCCCTGCTCCACCAGCCGGCGAATCTTATCCAGCTGCACTGGCGCGATGATGGCGCCAATATCCACCGCTTTGTCCAGCGGATCGCCCACGCGCAACCGTTCCATACGGGCACGCAATTTGGCCAGCAGCGGCTCGGCCACATCCTCCTGTACCAGCAGCCGCGACCCGGCGCAGCACACCTGCCCCTGATTGAACCAGATCGCATCCACCACGCCCTCGACCACCGAATCCAGATCGGCGTCGTCGAAGACCACGAAGGGCGATTTGCCGCCGAGTTCCAGCGAGAGGCGCTTGCCACTGCCGGCGGTCGCGCGGCGGATCAGGCGCCCAACCTCGGTGGAACCGGTAAACGCGATCTTGTCGATCCCCGCGTGCTGGACCATCCGCTCGCCGGTGCGGCCGTCGCCGGTGATGATGTTGAGCACGCCCGGCGGCAGGCCAATCTCCTGCGCCAGCTCGGCGAAGAGCAGCGCCGTCAGCGAAGTGAACTCAGCCGGTTTGAGCACCACCGTATTGCCCGCGGCCAGCGCCGGCGCGACCTTCCAGGCCAGCATCAGCAGCGGGAAGTTCCAGGGGATGATCTGTCCGACCACGCCCACCGGACCATAGCCCGCGAACTCACTGGCAAGCAACTGCGCCCAGCCGGCGTGGTGGTAGAAGTGGCGCGCCACCAGCGGGATGTCAATGTCGCGCGTCTCGCGGATCGGTTTGCCGTTGTCGAGCGTTTCCAGCACGGCCAGCAGGCGCGCGTGCTTCTGCACCTGGCGCGCGAGCGCATAGAGAAAGCGCGCGCGCACGTGACCCGGCGTCTGGCTCCAGGCGGGATAGGCGGCGCGCGCGGCGGACACGGCGGCATCGACATCGGCGGCGCCGGCCTGCGCCACGCGCAGCAACGGCTTGCCGGTGGCGGGATTGACGGTCTCAAAGTACTCACCGGAATCGGGCGCTGCCCACTGGCCAGCGATGAACAGCCGGCTCTCGGGCGCGTGGCGGGCGATCCACTCCAGCGCGGGCGCGGCGGATTCGGGCGCCAGACCGTAGGTCAGGTCCGCGAGCACGGACCGCAAGAGTGCGGTGTTCACCATGTGGGTTCTCCCTTATCCGCGGCGACCAGACACATTCCGCGCAGCCACACGCCTATACCATCGGCTGGCGATAGGCCGCGGCATAGTGTCCGGTCAGGCTATGTTCGAGTTGGCGCTCGATATCCGTCAGCAGGCCGCTGGCGCCGATGCGGAACAGATTGGGGTGGGTCCAGCGTTCGCCCAGTTCCTCGTACATCAAGACCAACCAGTCCAGCGCCTGTTTGGCGCTACGGATGCCACCGGCGGGTTTAAAGCCCACCAGGTATCCGCTGGCCTCAGAGTAGTCGCGGATCGCGCGCACCATCACCAGACTGACGGGCAGCGTCGCGTTGACCGTCTCTTTACCGGTCGAGGTCTTGATGAAGTCGGCGCCGGCCATCAGGCAAACCTGGCTGGCGCGGGCCACATTGGTGAGCGTCCCCAGTTCGCCAGTCGCCAGAATGGTCTTCAGGTGTGCCGGGCCGCAGGCCGCGCGGTAGGCGCGCACCTCATCATACAGCGCCTGCCAGTCGCCCGTCAGCACGTGGGTGCGCGAGATGACGATGTCGATCTCGGTGGCGCCGGCCGCGACCGACGCTTTGATCTCCTCGACTTTGAGCGCAAAGGGATTTTGGCCAGCGGGGAAGCCGGTCGAGACGGCGGCCACGGGAACATCCGAGCCCGCCAGCGCGGCGACCGCGACGGGCACAAGGTTGTGGTAGACGCAGACGGCGCCGGTATGCAGGCGCAGATCGGCGATGCCCAGACCCTCCGCCAGCTCGGCGCGCAGCGGCTGGCGCGCCTTGGCGCAGAGGCGGCGCACGTTGCCCCGTGTGTCGTCGCCCGCCAGGGTGGTCAGGTCCACGCAGG
>DASYGC010000389.1:0-3298 GCA_036000225.1 Ktedonobacterales bacterium
GGGCCAGAAAAGTTGCACCCCCAGCCACAGCAAGAAGATCGCCGCCACGATGCCCCAGTGAATCGAGCCCGCCTGCACGATATCGAACGGCGTCAGCGGGCCGGCCAGGAACTCCGTCGAGAGCCAGGGCAGCGTAAACGCGAGCACCAGCAGCAGCGAAAGTCCGCTGCTCACCAGGGTTTTGCCGACGCGGATGGACTGCATGGACTGCATATGCCGAGTTCCTTTCCGGGGCGCGGGGTCTGCGCTTGCGCCAGCGACGCACTGAGCATACCTGAAGCATAGCTGCTAGGATGGCGCCAGTTAGGATGAGTACCTTCCCATTTTAGCGGAGTCGCGCAACCAATGCAACACGCACGCGTCAGGGATCGTCATGCTGGCTACCCCTTACCACGCGATCCGCAACGCGACTGATAGTCAATGCCCGCCTTTGTGACGGCGCTCACGCGCATGGGGTGACACAACGCGGTGTGATAGGCTGTGTGCTGGATTGCCATGGCGCAGGAGCGCGAGAGGAGATATCGTGGAGCACCTTACACCGTCAACGGAGGACAGCGCACCCGGCTACCACGCCATCGGCGCCGTCGCGCTCGATCGCGACGCGGCATCCACCGGCGCCATCTGGCGCTTCGCCGCGGGCGATGGCACGCGCGCCGAGGTGGCCGTGCTCGCGGCGGACCTCGTGCGCGTGCGGCTGCTGCCGCCGGGGCGCGAGCCGGCGCACTCCTGGTTCGTGGCGCGCGACGACTGGCCCGCCACTCCCGTCGAGCTGGTCGAGCGCGCCGATGGGCTGACGGCCACCACCAGCTCCTGCGCCGTCCACATCAGCACCGACCCCTTCCGTGTTGCGCTGGCCTGGCCCGATGGCCAGCCTTTCGCCGAGGACGACCCCGCCCTGGGCATGGGCACCGCTGGCGCGGCCGTCCGCTGCCACAAACGGCTGACCGCCGGCGAGCACATCTTCGGCGGAGGCGAGCGCACCGATCCCTTCGACCGCCGCGGCCGTGCCCTCACCTTCTGGAACCTCGATCCTCCCTACGAGCACGGCGACGCCACCCGCGCCATGTACGCGAGCATCCCCTTCTGGCTGAGCGTGCGCGCTGGGCGCGCCTACGGCATCCTGCTGGACTCCGCCGCCCGCGGCGACCTGGATGCCGGCGCCACGCATCCCGAACGGCTGGCGTTTGGCGCCGCGGGCGGCGCCCTGACCTACTACATCTGCGCCGGGCCGACACCGGCCGCCGTGCTCGCGCGCTATGCCGACCTGACCGGCCACATGCCGCTGCCGCCGCGCTGGGCGCTGGGCTACCAGCAGAGCCGCTGGAGCTACTATCCCGCCGCCTATCTGCGCGACATCGCCAGCGAGTTCCGCGCGCGCCAGATCCCCTGCGATGCGCTCTACCTCGACATTGACTATATGGATGGCTACCGCGACTTCACCTGGGATCCCCAACGCTTCCCCGATCCGGCCGGGCTGCTACGCGAACTGGGTGCACAGGGCTTCAAGGTGGTGCCGATCATCGATGCGGGCATCAAGCGCGACCCCACCGATCCCACCTTCGCGCAAGGGGTCGCCACCGGCGCCTTCTGCCGCCGGCCCGATGGCGCGCTGTTCACCGGCGCCGTCTGGCCAGGGGAGTGCGTCTTCCCCGACTTCAGCCAGGCGCCCGTGCGCAGGTGGTGGGGCGAGCGCCACCAGGAGCTGCTGGAGGCCGGCGTCGCAGGCATCTGGAACGACATGAACGAACCCTCGCTGACGGCGTTCTTCACGCTGGGCGATAGCGTCGCCCACGGCGCGACCATCGACCCCGACGTGGTGCACCGGGCGGGTGGCGATGACGGACCCGCACTGCCGCACGCGACCTTCCACAATGCTTATGGCCTGCAGATGACGCGCGCCACCTACGAGGGGCTGGCCCGGCTGCGCCCACAGCGGCGCCCGTTCGTGCTCACCCGCTCCGGCGCGGCGGGTATCCAGCGCTATGGCGCGCTGTGGACCGGCGACAACAGCAGCACCTGGGCCCACCTGCGGCTGGCGTTGCGTATGTGCCTGGGGCTGGGCATGTCGGGCGTGCCCTTCGTCGGCGCGGATGTCGGCGGCTTTCGCGGCGACTGCACCGGCGAGTTGCTGGTGCGCTTCACGCAGTTGGGCGCCGTGCTGCCGTTCTTCCGCAACCACAACATGCGCCGCACCCATCCGCAGGAGCCGTGGGCCTTTGGCCAGCCGTATGAGGCGATTTGCCGCCAGGCCATCGAGTTGCGCTACCGCCTGCTGCCCTACCTCTACACCGCCTTCCAGCAATCGGCGCGCCACGGTGGACCCATCGCGCGCCCGCTGGTCTACGCCTTCCCCGACGACGCCGCGGCCGCCACCCTCGACGACGAGTTCCTGCTGGGGCACGCGCTGCTGGCCGCGCCCATGCTCGACGAAGACCGTCCGGCGCGCGCGGTGTATTTTCCCGCCGGCACCTGGGTGAACCTCGCCAGCGGCGAACGGCATAGCGGACCGGCGCGCGTGGAGATCGCCGCGCCGCTGGATGCGCTGCCGCTCTTCGCGCGCGAGGGCAGCATTCTGCCGCTGGGACCGGTGCTGCAATTCGTGGACGAGCGACCAACCGATCCCCTCACGCTGGCGTGCTACCTGGGTGGCGCGGGCAGCCACGCCGCGGGCACGCTCTACGAAGATGATGGGCAGACGACGGCGTATCAGGGCGGCGCCACGCGGGCGACCCGCTTCGCCGCGAAGCGCGAGGCGGGACAGGTGTCCCTGCGCGCCATCGCGCCCGAGGGCCCCTACGATCCCGGCACGCGTAGCTGGGTGGCGGAGCTGCATCTGCCCAACCCGGCGCCAGGGCAGACGCTGCGGGTGCGCGCGGTAGCGGTGGGGGGATCCCCGCTCCCAGCCGGGTCCCGTATCGCGGCATCGCGCGGCGAGGAGTCAGAGGGTGTACATCCATACACCCCTTCGGCACGCTGGGACGAGGGGCACGAGGCAGCGGAGGTGCGGGGGGCGGAGGCTGCCGCGCTTGCACCGGGGTGGAGCGTCATCGCGCGGCGCTACGAAACGGTGGTGCGCGTGGTGCTGGGCCGGGTGACGGCGCCATTCGACCTGTCAGTGGAATTGGACCGCTCCACTGAGCCGCCGGCGCGCTCGCCCAACGGCTTCTGAGCGTGAAACCGTGGAGTGATCCCTGGAGGCTGCTGGTGCCGGCTGCCGGTGGGCTGATGCGAGGCATCCCCGGACTGCTCTCCGTCCAGCTGCGCGGTACCGCCGCCTGACGATCACTCCAGTGCGTGG
>DASYGC010000390.1:0-1883 GCA_036000225.1 Ktedonobacterales bacterium
ACCGCCCACCCCATCCAGCAGCGTCAGCGCATCGCCCGCCGCCAGGCGCAGCACATCACGCACCTGGTGGGCGTGGTCGCCGTCCAGTGCGATCTCCGCGCCCTCAGCCAGCGCGCCGGCCTCCACCACAAACCGTCCCGCGGGCACCGCGTCCTCCTGGATCTGTGCCTGGCGCGCCATCGCCAGCACTCCCATTCTACCCGATGCGAACGCCTGTGTCGCCGCGCGGAGCGGCGCGCCTGTCACCAACTACCGCGACGAGTACCAGGCGCTATTCGAGCAGGGGATGAAAGTTCAGCGCATAGGCCGGCGTGCGTAGTTGGCGTGTCGCGACGACGCGGGCCGGCACACCGCCGACGACGGCGTATGGCGCCACGTCGCGTGTCACCATCGCGCCCGCCATCACCACCGCCCCGCGCCCGATCGTGACCCCACCCAGGATGGTCGCGCGCGCGCCGATCCAGGCATAGTCGTCGATGGTGATCGGACGGTAGACGGCGGGAAAGTCAGGGGCATCTATCAGGTGGGTACCGGTGACGAGCCACACCCCGGATGAGATGCTCACATGCTCGCCGATCACCAGGCCCCCCGTCGTGTACAACAGACAGCCATGATTGATGACCGTGTCCGCGCCAATCGAGACACGCTTGCCGCTGGTGCGGATTCCCGCCATCTGGATCTGTTGTCCCATCAGGATGGTCGCTCCCGGACCAATGTACCAGCCGAGCATGCGGCGGTACCAGCCATGGCGCACGGTATACGAGGGCACCTGGGCGATCACCGAGTTGGTCAGATACTTGACCACCGCCGCGAGCCAGCGCCGCGCGCCGCCAGGGGGCTTGCGCGATAGCTCGCCTACTGACCAGAGCGTGCGCAGTGGCCGCCGGGTCATGTACCAGCGCACCAGGGCGTGGCCACTGCCATCGAACAACGCACGTACCCAGGGTGCGCCAGACTGCCGAGCGATGCCGTTTTGTGGGCTGGTCAGGCTAATGGTCATGGTAGACGCTCCCTGTTGTAGCGCCGCTGGCGCGTCGGACTCTCCCCGTGCCTTGCGGCGCACCGCGCGATAGAGCATGTCGAGATCTGAGCGGGGAATGGTATGGAGGACCATGGCTGCCAGCACGTAGACGGCTCCCGCGACCAGCACGAGCAACGGCAGTGCCAACCCGTTGAGCGCCAGGACCACGCCCGCCATCACCAGGCTGGCTGCCAGTGCTCTTGCCCCCACTCGGAGACTGCCAACCGGCAACAGTTGGTGGGGCAGCAGCGCCAGCGCCATGCCGCAGAGCACGCCTTCGGTGAGCGAGGTCATCAGCGCGGCGCCCACGCCCAGCAATCGGGGGATCAGCACCAGATTGCCGCCCAGGTTGACGACCAGCGCGACACCCGCCAGCAGCGGCAGCGCCTTCTCGCGCTTCACACTCATGAGTGCCGTGGTCCAGACCGCGTTCACATACAGCAGGACGACGCCCGGCGCCAGCGCCCGCAGCACGTTCACCGTGGGTGCGAACTCCGCGCGGTGATACATGAAGCCGACAATGTTGGGCGCGGCAACGAGCATACCGGCGGCGATGGGCAGACCGCAGATGAGCAGGAGATTCGTCGCTTTCTCGATGGCAACCTTCAGACTCGCCTCTGAACTGACCGAATAACGCGACATGAGCGGATACAGCACGGCCATCATCACGATATTGGGGAGGAACACCAGCGTATCGAAAAGCCGGTAGCCCGCCCCATACCAGCCCACCACCGCGATGTTCGTCATGCCCCGCAGCAACAGTGCATCGAGGCGATAATAGATGACGCCGAGCATCCCATAGGTGAGGAACGGCAGGCCCCCGCGGATCAGGTCGCGCATCAGAGTGCCATCGATCGCGTAG
>DASYGC010000391.1:0-5435 GCA_036000225.1 Ktedonobacterales bacterium
GCCAAAGAGGCCATGCGCCTGGCATCGAACAAACTGCCCATTCAGACGAAATTCATCGTCCGGCAGGAGGCGGAAAGTGTCGAAGCTTAATGATCGCCGCCGCGAGATTCGGGCGATGAATCAGCAGGACGCGCAGCACGAACTGAACGACCTACGACGTCATCTTTTTCAATTGCGCCTGAATAAAGAGCGCGGTGAGATGAAGAATAACCGCGAGTTTTCGCAGGTGAAGGTAGATATCGCACGGCTGATGTTCCATCTCAGCGAGTTGCGTAATGCTGCCGTGTTAGAGGCACAGGGTGCGCTAGACAACGCTGCTGATGCCAATGAGGAGAAATAGGCGATGACAACGGAGACTCCAGGTGGGTCGGTTCCGGTCGCCCAGCAGCAGCCGAAGCCGCATCGCCGCCAGCGCAAACAAGGGCGTGTCACCAGCGACAAGATGCAGAAAACCGTGGTGGTTGCGGTCGAGGAGCTGAAGCGACACCGGGTCTATAAGCGAACCTATCGCTACACGACCAAATTCAAGGCGCACGACGAGTATGGCGAGGCCCATATCGGCGACATTGTGGTGATCGAGGAGACGCGCCCACTCAGCAAAGAGAAGCGGTGGAAGCTCGTCAAGATCCTCAATCGCGCGGTGCAGACGATGCCGGTCGAGGAAGTCGTGGCCCAGCTCGCACCCGATATTGAACCAGAGAGTCAAGGCGAGGAGTAGCAGCGTGATTATGCCGCAGACTCGGCTCAAGGTGGCCGATAACACCGGCGCAAAAGAGATCATGTGCATCCGCGTCATGACGCCCAACAAGCGCTGGGCCAGTGTCGGAGACCTGATCAAAGCGTCTGTCAAAGTGGCGCAGCCCAACGGCGCCGTCAAAAAGGGCGAGGTGGTCACGGCGGTGGTCGTGCGCGTCGCCAAAGAGTATGGTCGGGCCGATGGCAGCTATATCAAGTTCGATGAGAACGCCGCCGTCATCATCTCGGCGGGCAACAATCCGCGTGGCACCCGCATTTTTGGGCCGGTTGCCCGCGAACTGCGTGAACGCAACTTTATGAAGATTATCTCGCTCGCGCCAGAAGTGCTCTAGGCGTTCCAGAGCAACGAGCGAAGAGGCCAAAGGGCAAGGGAAAGGGCGGAATTACGTGGCTATTCATAAGTATGAGCAGAAGCCCCTGCACCTGGCCAAGCTGAATGTGCATAGAGGCGATACTGTTCTGGTGCTGACGGGCAAAGACCGTGGCAAGCGCGGAATGGTGCAGCGCGCGATGCCCCGCGAGAACAAGGTGATCGTGGAGGGCGTCAATATCGCCAAGAAGCACATGAAGGCGGGTCGGGGCATGCAGGCGGGGATTATCGAGAAGGCAATGCCTCTGCATGTATCCAATGTCATGGTTGTCTGCACCGAGTGCGGCAAACCGACGCGCATTGGCCATGAGCGCGTGGCCCAGGGGACGGATCAGAAGGAGCGGGTACGCCGGGTGTGCAAGCAGTGCGGCCAGCCCATTCAGGAACATACGAGGGACTAAGCCGTGACAACACTCCAAACGCCGAGACTCAAAGAGCGCTATCTCAAGGAGATCGTCCCAGCGCTGCGCAAAGAGTTCGGCTACGCCAACATCATGCAGGCGCCTGCCGTCCATAAGATCGTGATCAACATCGGCATGGGTGAGGCGATCCAGAACGCGAAGGCGATGGATAACGCTGTGCGCGACCTGAGTGACATCACGGGCCAGCGTCCGGTCATCACCAAGGCGCGGCATTCCGTCGCATCGTTCAAGCTGCGCGAGGGCATGCCCATCGGCTGCACCGTGACGCTGCGCGGAACCCGCATGTATGACTTTCTGGATAAGCTGGTGAATGTGGCGCTGCCACGCCTGCGCGACTTCCAGGGTGTCTCGCGCGACTCATTTGATGGGCGCGGCAACTACACGCTAGGCATCCGTGAGCAACTGGTCTTCCCGGAGATCAACTACGACAAGATCGACAAGGTGCGTGGGATGGAGATCACTATCGTGACCACCGCCCACACCGACGAAGAAGGGCGCCAACTGTTGCAACTGGTGGGCATGCCGTTCAAGCATCTGGCCCAGCCAGCGTAGACGCTCGCAACAGAGCGCCGTATCCATGCAGTACCCATGATTCCATGAAGGTTGTTTTATTTCTGTTCAGTACCGCGATATGCGGGACTAAGGCCCGGAAACCGGTGTGAATTGTCGCACCGAAGCCCGGTTCCTCGCCCTGGAGGGGGCAACGATGGCCAAGACTTCGATGATCGTCAAGTCCCAGCGCAAGCCTAAGTTCAAAGTTCGCCAGCACAACCGTTGCGGCGTCTGTGGTCGACCGCGCGCCTACATGCGCAAGTTTGGCCTGTGCCGCATCTGCTTCCGTGAGCGCGCCCTGCGGGGTGAGCTGCCCGGCGTCACCAAGTCGAGCTGGTAGGACTGCGAGGAGGGCTTGCAATGAACATGACCGATCCCATCGCGGATATGCTGACACGCATCCGCAACGCGATCATGGCGCGTCATACTCGCGTGATCGTTCCCGCCTCGAATATGAAGGTCGCGATTGCGCGTATCCTCAAAGACGAGGGCTATATCAAAGATTTCGAAGTGATGCAGGACAATCCGCAGGGCTCGATTCGCATCACCCTGCGCTATGTTGACAAGCGCCCGGTGCTCACCCAGCTCAAGCGCGTGAGCAAGCCTGGCCTGCGTGTCTATACGCGCCGCGACGCGATTCCGCGCGTGCGTGGTGGCCTGGGCACGGCGATCATTTCGACGCCCAGCGGTTTGATGACGGGTCGCCAGGCATTCCAGCAGGGGCTTGGCGGCGAAGTAGTTTGCTACGTCTGGTAGCCAGGGGGGTATGGTATGTCGCGCATTGGACGGGCGCCCATTACGGTGCCAGCCGGTGTGAAGGTGGAAGTGGGGTCAGAGAATACCGTGAAGGTCACTGGCCCGAAGGGCAGCCTGACTCACACCTTCCCTGCGATGCTGACCATCACCCAGGATGGTGATACACTCACTGTCTCCCGGCCTGATGACAGCAAGCAGAACAAATCGCTGCACGGACTTACGCGTTCGTTGATTAACAATATGGTGCTGGGTGTCAAAGACGGCTTCACCAAGACCCTCGAATTGCAGGGGGTGGGCTATCGCGTCGCGAAGGTGGGCGAGAACCTGATCTTTCAGGTGGGCTACTCACATCCGGTACAGGTGAATCCGCCTGACGGGATCTCATTCGCCGTCGATGGCGTCACGAAGCTGAGTGTCACTGGCATCGACAAGCATCTGGTGGGCCAGGTCGCGGCCAACATTCGCTCGATCCGCAAGCCTGAGCCATACAAGGGCAAAGGCATTCGCTACACGGGCGAGCGGGTTCGTATGAAGGCCGGGAAAGCTGGGAAAGTCGGCGGCAAGAAGTAGCGGCGCGTAGCTGCTCAGACCTGCCACGCCGAGTGAGCGTCGCTCATTCGTGATGCACTGTCCGGTCGTGGGTGGACGTAGTGCCAGCCACGTCACGTGTTCCGACCGGGGAGTGTGTCGTTGAGATTTTGTGAAGTTCCGCACGGAGCAGAGAGATGATTAAGAAACAGTATTCCAACCAGGCGCGCCTGCGGCGGCACCAGCGCGTGCGCAAGAAGGTTTCAGGCACGACCCAACGGCCGCGTCTTGCCGTCTTCCGAAGCGCCACGCACATCTATGCGCAGGTGATCGACGATACGCGGAGCCATACACTGGTGGCGGCTTCTTCGCGTGATCCACAGTTCGCCGCCGAGGCGAAAAAGGCCGAGTCGCTCGCCGAAAACGACGAGACGGCGCAGGCGATCAAGGGGCTGACCAGCAACAAGCGCGTCGTGCAGGCGTGGCAGGTTGGCCAGGTTATCGCGCAGCGTGCGAAGGCGCTGGGCATTACGTCGGTGGTCTTTGACCGCGGCGGCTATATTTATCATGGGCGCGTCGCGGCGCTGGCTGAAGGCGCACGCAAAGGCGGCCTGGACTTCTAGGGCGCGGGGGAGCACATGCCAAAGATTGACGCATCGCGGCTGAACCTGGAAGAGACCGTGGTTCAGGTCGCTCGCGTGGCGAAAGTAGTGAAGGGCGGACGTCGCTTCAGCTTCCGCGCGCTGGTGGTGGTCGGGGATCGCGCCGGCCATGTTGGAGTGGGTCTGGGCAAAGCCGGTGAGGTGCCCGAGGCCATTCGTAAGGGCGTCGAAGACGCCAAGAAGCATCTGATTGCGGTGCCATTGCAGGGCACCACGATCCCATTCCTCGCGCAGGGTCTGTTTGCCGCGTCTGAGGTGATGCTGAAACCCGCCGCCGCTGGCACCGGTGTGATTGCCGGTGGCGCTGTGCGCGCGGTGGTTGAGGCCGCTGGTATCCGCGATATTCTCACGAAGTCGCTCGGCAGCTCGACCTCACTCAATACGGTGATGGCCACGATGGATGGCCTGCGCTCGCTGGCGTCCTTCGAGTCCGAGGCGGCCCGGCGTGGGCGCACAGTCGCCGAGTTGGTCGGCGCGCGTCAGGCGCAGCGGATCGCCGATGAGGCTGCCGCAGCCGCGATCTATACCCCACCAGTGCGCGAGGAGCGCGAGGAGCGCGGCGGTGATCGTCGTCGCGGTGGTGGTGGTGGTCGTGGTGGCCCAGGCGGCGGCGGTGATCGTGGCGGCCCCGGTGGTGGTGGTGATCGCGGTGGTCCAGGCCGCGGTGGTCGCCCAGGTGGCGGTGGCGGCGGTGGCAATCGGCCGGGTGGCCCGCGTCGCTAGCGTGGTTCTAGCGCGATACGAGCGAGGTCGCGCGCGGTGATTCAGCCGGGGCATATATATGGGCATGGCTGGAGAACTGGTGAGCGTGTGTGGAGCAGAAACATATGACAAAGCTTCGGATAACCTATACCAAGAGCGCCATCGGATATAGCGAGCGACAGAAACGCACCATCGAGGCGCTGGGACTGCGCAAGCTGCACCAGGCGGTCGAGCATGAAGACACGCCAGTCATCCGTGGCATGGTAAATAAAGTCTCGCATCTCGTGCGGGTGGAAGAGGTAGCAGCGCAATGAGACTCGACGAACTGCGATCTCCCGCTGGGGCGCGCCATCGGCGCAAACGCGTTGGTCGTGGCCATGGCTCAGGCCATGTCAAGACCTCTGGGCGCGGCCAGAAGGGCCAGAAAGCCCGCACTGGTTCGAACATTCCAGCGCATTTCGAGGGCGGCCAGACACGGTTTGCGACCCGCATGCCGTATCTGGGTGGGTTCAAGAACCCCTTCCGCAAAGAATATATTGTCGTCAACTTGAGCGACCTCAAGGTATTTACCCCTGGTGAAGCGGTCAATACCCAGACGCTGGCGTCGCACGGACTCATCCGCGCGTCGCAGACCAAAGGTATGCTCAAAGTATTGGGCAATGGCAAGCTCGATCACGCGCTCAGCAT
>DASYGC010000392.1:0-3640 GCA_036000225.1 Ktedonobacterales bacterium
TGGCGCCTGCCAACCACTCCACGTGCCGGATAGGGATTACACGCGCACGTCAATTGCGCAAGCTTCCCTCACTACCCAACTCGCCAACCCCTCTCGCGCTGCCATTCGCCATCCACTCATCCTGCCTGTACGCTATTAGCAGCCGAGTTTGTAGGGGCGTCTGGTGGATGCCCGGCGACCTGCCCAGGCTGCCACACTCACCACCGGTTGCGATCCTCACGTGGCTGCCCCTTCCCTTCGCCCGTCCGGCCATCTCCGGCCAACACCCGTCACATCCGGTCATCTCTCCCCACGACTTTCCCCAACCTGCCCGCTGTCCCTTTCCATTCTCGAACGGATGAACTATAGTTCGCTCCAGCACAACCCACCATCGCCTTCCGACCGCTCACCTCGCTTTGTGGATGAGCCTCGCGGTTGCATCGCGTGCAGCCTGCTCCATCACCCTCATCCGCTATCACTGCGGATTGCGCCAGTGTTTCGTGTCGCTGGGATTCACCCGTGAGGAAACCTCGATGCCACAGCTTGCTTCGCCACCTTCGCCTCACACCAGCAAAATCCAGCACACCTGGGCATCCTCCAAAAATAACTGTGGCACATTGTGGCACGCTGTGGCACAATTCGCTGGCGGAAAACACCATCATCCGGTGCCGTTCCTCGCCTACCACTCCCTCCGCCGGTACGCTATTAGCAGCCGAGCTTCAGTCGGCGGATCGCAAAACATCACCCACTCCGCCGGCACGCGACGCTGCGCTCTCTTCACCGTGCCCCACCGCCCCACCACTCCGCTTGCCCTTGCCGCGTGAAAGCTGCTCTAATGTCTCATATTGACCGCCCCAAGCGCTTTGTCCCACGATTTCGAGGTGCTACACCATGAGCCAGCCCACCGCCTCTCCCTCCAACGACGATCTCCCGCGCTATCTCAACGTGCGCCGCGCGCACGCCCCCGCCTGGTCGCCCGACGGCGCGCGCCTGGCCTTCGTCGCGGACACCAGCGGCCTCGACCAGGCGTGGACCATCGCGCTCGACTGCGACAGCGCACCGGTGCAACTGACGCACTTCGACGAGCGCGTGGGCGAAGTGTCCTGGTCGCCGGATGGCGCATCGCTGCTGGTGAGTGTTGACGCTGGTGGCAACGAGCACGATCAGCTCTATCTCGTGCCGGCGGGAGGTGGCACGCCGCGCGCACTGACCAGCGAGCCACACGTCATCCACCACTTTGGCGCGTGGTCGCCTGACGGCCAGCGCATCTGCTACAGCTGTAACCGGCGTCACCCCGCCGCCTTCGATGTCTGGCTGATGGAGCTTGCCACCGGCGACTCGCGCTGCGTCATGCAAGCCGATGCCACGCTCACGCCACGCGCATGGTCGCCCGATGGTCAGTTCCTCGTCGTCAGCCGCGAAAACACCAATCTCGACGACGATCTCTTTCTCGTCCCGCTCGATGGCGCCGCGCCCCGTCTGCTCACCGCGCATGAGGGCGAGGCCGCCTACATCGCGCCGCGCTTCGCCCCCGACAGCCACACGCTCTACGTCCTGACCAATCGCGATCGCGAGCTGCTCGCCCCCGCCGCGCTGGACCTCGCCGCCGCCATCCTACCTGACGCGCATGTGCCATTGACCATCCTGGCGGACGCGCCCTGGGAAGCCGATGCCAGCCTGGCGCTCTCACCCGATGGTGACACTCTCGCCTGGTCGCTAAACGAGGATGGAAGCTCGCGTCTGGTGTTCTACGATCTCCGCGTCAGACGCGAGTTGCCCGCGCCCGCGCTGCCCAGCGGCGTGGTCGAGGGGCTGACGTGGTCGCCGGCTGGTGGACACGTGGCCTTCGGCTTCAATGGCACGCGTCACAACGGCAACCTCTGGACCGCCGCGCCGGGCGCGACCAGCGCCCGCCAGCTCACGCGTGTGCCGATGGGCGGGCTGGACCCTGCCACGCTGGTCGAGCCGGAGCTGGTACGCTACACCAGCTTCGACGGGCTGGAGATCCCCGCGTTCTACTACCGCCCCACCAGCAGCGCACGGGCCAGCGCGGCGGGCCTGCCCGTCATCGTCTTCGTGCATGGCGGCCCCGAGTCGCAGTTTCGCCCGTTGCACGCCGCGCCCTGGATGCCGCCCTTGCAATACTACCTGAGCCGCGGCTTCGCCGTCTTCGCGCCCAACGTGCGCGGCAGTTCCGGCTATGGCAAGACCGCCATCCACCGCGACGATGTGCGCCTGCGGCCCAACAGCGTCGCCGATCTCAAAGCCGGTGTTGCCTGGCTGATCGCCCACGGCGGCGCCGATCCACAGCGCATTGGCATCATGGGGCGTAGCTACGGCGGCTTTATGGTGCTGGCGGCCATCACCAGCTATCCCGACCTGTGGGCCGCGGCCGCCGACATGGTCGGCATCGCCAACTTCTTCTCCTTCTTCGAGCAGACTGGCGTCTGGCGCCGCCATCTGCGCACGCCCGAATACGGCGACCCCGAGCGCGACGCCGACTTTCTGCGCGAGCTCTCGCCGCTCTTCAAGGCCGACAACATCACCACCCCGCTGCTGGTGCTCCACGGCGCCAACGATCCACGCGTGCCCGTCAACGAGGCGCAACAGATCGTCGCCGCCGTGCGCGCGCGCGGCAAACCCGCCGAACTGCTGCTCTTCCCCGATGAAGGCCACTTCATGCTGCGCCAATCCACCCAACTGACCGCCTACCCCGCCATCGGCGACTGGTTCGAGCGCTACATGGGGTGATCTCATCTTGCCGCGGCCCGCGCCGCTGCCATGCACCGCGTGGGGAACCAACAGGCAGCGTGCGACGTCCTCCCCACTGACCGGCTCATGACGGGCCGAACAGCGAGAGGAGTGCGCGTATGTCTTGGGGACTCATCCAATCAACGCACCGGCGATTCACAGGCGGCATGCTGGCGCTGGGCGCGCTGGGAATCGGACTGCTGCTGGCAGGCTGCGGCGGTGCCACCCTTGGCGCGAGCACGGCGGCGGGACCAGCGCATCAGGCGCAGAACGGCACCTTCGGCGGCGCCACCACCACCGGCCAGCCCTACAATCCCGCGGTGTACGCCACGCCCGGCGTGGCGAGTGCGGCGCCCGGGTCACCAGCGACACCGGCGAAGACCCAGAACGCGGGACCCGGCGTCTACCTCATCAAATCGCTCGAAGTTGACATGTCGGTCGCCGATCCACGACAGACGGCCAGCGATCTTCAGCAGTGGATCGCGACGACCGACCCGCGCGCCGTCACGGCCGGCGCCAACTATCAGCGCCAGGACGACGGCACCTACCAGGTGCAGATGACCTTCTCGGTCGAAGCCGCGCTCTATCCGCAGGTGGAGACGTACCTAGCCGGCTACGCGCCAGCCCACAAGGGACACCTCGACGAGTTGCATGAAAGCGTGCAGGATGTCAGTTCGCAGTATGTGGACCTGCAATCGCGGCTGACCAATCTGCGCGGCGAACAGCAGCGTCTGCTCGATCTGCTGGCCCACTCGACCACGCTGAGCGACACGCTGGCCATCGAAGATCGCCTCACCACCGTCGAGGGCGAGATCGAGCTGATCGAAGGGCAGCAGACCGAGCTGGCGGGGCAGACCACCTTCTACTCCGTTAGCATCAATCTGGCGCCGCTCTCCGGCGGCACCGCTAC
>DASYGC010000393.1:0-1643 GCA_036000225.1 Ktedonobacterales bacterium
GACGGTGGAGCACACCGAACATGGCGACTGGTATTGAGGTGATTACACGCTGGTCTTGAGGTCGATGGTCCGCGCGTTGGTGATGCGGACCAGCTCGGCGGGAGTGATGGGAAAGACGGCGTTGGGCGTGCCCGCCGCTGCCCACACCCGCTCGAACTGGAGCAGATCGGCATCCAGAAAGGTGCGCAGCGCCGCGGCATGGCCGATGGGTGGCACGCCGCCGATCGCGAAGCCCGTGGCCGCGCGCACCGCATCCGCGTCGGCACGCCGGATTGGCGCGCCAGCCGCCGCCGCCAGCCGGTTCGTATCAGCGCGGTTGGCACCCGAAACAAGCGCCAGCACCGGCACATCGCCAGCCAGGAAGACCAGCGACTTCACGATCTGGCCCACCGTCGCGCCCACCGCCGCCGCCGCTTCGGCGGCGGTGCGGGTGCTTTCGGCGAACTCGGTCACCTCAGCATCCACCCCCGCCGCCCGCAGCGCCTCCACCACGCGCGCCACCGCTGCCTTCATACCGCCTCCGTTGTTCGCGGCGCGTGGATGCAGCGCGCGGCGTGGAGCGTGCCCCGCCAGATGTTCAGGGTATGGCCATGCCACGCCGCGCAATGCCGCGCAATGCCTGCCGCGCGAGCTGCCCGCCACTAGCCTACCGTCGCGGTGGCCGAGGCCGCCGCCGCCATCCCGGCGGTGGGCAGTTCGCCCAGGTCAACCAGGAAGATCACGCAGGCCAGCGAACCGGTGTTGCGCGAGCGATGGCGCGTGCCGGGAGGCAGGATGAACCCCTGACCCGGTCGCATCATCCACGTCGCGTCCTCGACATCCTGCACATAGGTCCCGCTGACCACGTAGCCGGCGTGACCCTTCTCGCACCATTCCGGCTCAACCCAGCCGGGTCCCAGTTCGATCAGCCGCACCTGCTGCCCGCCATCGCGCGCCACCTTGAAACGCGCCGGAAGCTCGTTCGCCCAGCCATCCCAGGCGATCGTCGTGAAATCGACGCGCATGCCTGCCATCTTGCCCGCGCTCCTTCTTGTGCTGGACACTCGCTCAATGCCAGTATCATACCGCATCGCACCGGCCACCGCACGCTGTGCGCCGCTCGCGCCGTGGCGGGTGGCAGAGGCGGGTCAGGCCGTTGTCGTCATACCGGGCGTCAGGGAGGTGGACGCGGCGTCGGAGCGCGGCTCACCCGCGCTCCACCCGGTCTCCAGCGCGCAGCGAAGCTCGGCCAGCACAGATGGCTCCGTCTCCGAGGTCAGCGCGGCCTCCAACGCGCCGCGCGCCGCGGCGCCGCCGATCTGGCCCAGCGCCCAGGCCGCGTGGCCGCGTACCAGCGGCTCGTGGTCGTGTAGCGCGCCGCTGAGCGCGGGAATGGCTACCGGATCGCCCAGGTTGCCCAGCGCCACACACACATTGCGCAGCAGGCCGCGCCGCTTGGCGCGCTTGATCGGACTATGGCGGAAGCGCTCGCGGAACCCCTCCTCATCCAGCGCCAGCAGCGGCAGCAGCGCGGGACTCGACCCCGTGACCGCGCGAGGGCGGAACTCCAGCCGCTCGCCCGTGCCCCCCAACTGCCCCGTGGGCCGCAACCGTTGCTCGACCCGTAGATTCACCGGGCAGACCTGCTGGCAGATATCGCAGCC
>DASYGC010000394.1:0-4578 GCA_036000225.1 Ktedonobacterales bacterium
TCTGCTCTCCCTCGGCCGTCTCTTGGAACAGGTCGAGGGCACTCGGCGCCCCACCCGTGGCCAACATCAAGCCGCCGCCATACCTTCGCCCTAGCCGACCCGCGGTCCTGTGCGCCAGCCCCACAGGGGCCGCGGCGATCCAGTGGCCAGGAATGCCTCATC
Source organism: Ktedonobacterales bacterium (assembly GCA_036000225.1). Taxonomy (GTDB): domain Bacteria; phylum Chloroflexota; class Ktedonobacteria; order Ktedonobacterales; family JADMIN01; genus DASYGC01. The sequence continues at coordinate 163 of DASYGC010000394.1, forward strand.
ATAATGCCTCTGTCGCTCGTTGTATCCCTATGAGGTCGGGGGACGGCCTGAGCGAGGGGAGCGGTGCACGATGGCGGTGGTGACCAGCATCATCAACTTGAAGGGCGGCGTCGGCAAGACCACGCTGACCGTCGCCCTGGCACACTACCTGGCGATCGAGCACCATCGCCGGGTGCTCGTCATCGATCTCGATCCGCAGACCAACGCGACCGTTTCGCTCATTCGCGAACATGACTGGAAGTCCCGCGACACGCACGGACAGACGCTCTATGGGCTCTTTCGCGATCTATTGGACGGCACACATCAATTCAATGCCAGCACAGCCATCGTTGCCAATGCCTCCAATGTGGGCGGTGGCGTCTTTGGCCTGGACCTACTGCCGTGTAGTATCCGCCTCATCGGCCTGCAGGACGACCTCACCCGGCTGGCGCGCCCGGGTGTGGCGCTCAGCGCGCCGGTCACGGCGCTACGCGAAGCGCTGGCTGGCACGCTGGATACCTACGATCACGTGCTCATTGACTGCCCGCCCGCGCTCGGCGTCGTCACACAAGGTGGCCTGCTGATCAGCGACGTGTTCCTCGTCCCGGTTGTGCCCGACATTCTGTCGCTGCAGGGCGTCGTCCCGGTGCTCGATCTCATCGCGCGCATCGCCCGACGCATGGGGCACCACATCGCCCCACTGGGCACAGTCGTGTCCAAATACAATGTGCGCAGTCGCCTTCACCGGCGCATCCTCGAGGACTTGCGCGAGGGGGCGCGCCAGGGCACCTATCCGCCGCTCTTCACTACTCTGATCCCCGAGCTGGCGCGCATCGCGGAGGCGTCCGATGTGTATGCCAGCCCGCGCAGTCTGGTGCGCAAGTACGGACCGGCACATCGGTTGATGGTGAGCTTCGCGCGTGAGTTCCTCCTACGCGCGGAGCGCGTCAGTGGTGTCGCGCAGATCGCCGCGGTGCAGCGCGACCTCCACCAATCGGTCTCACGTGGAGCCATGCCAGCGACGAGCGCCACGCCGGCAGAGGAGCGGCATGAGTCGTCGCATGTGCCCACGTGAGCAGGCGCACACGCGTAACCCACTACGAAATCCGGCAACTCACTGTGCGCTGGCTCGTTGGTCGTTGGTCAGCGGAGCGCGCGCGGTTGAACACCGTGTGGTACAGTGCAGGGCGATCGCCTATCGCCTTTCGCGTCCCGGCGATCGCTCCCTGAAATTTCCTGACGCATTTTTCTGATAGACAGCCGGGCGGAGGATGGGTAGTATGGCCATCGTAACCAGTGTGATCAACTTGAAGGGCGGCGTCGGCAAGACGACGGTTACCGTGGCGCTCGCGCACTATTTGGCGGGCGAGCACGGCAAACGCGTGCTGGTCATCGATCTGGATCCGCAGACCAACGCGACCATCTCTCTGGTTACCGAGCGCCGTTGGCGCGAGCGCGATCAGGCTGGCCAGACACTCTATCAGCTCTTCAAAGATCAACTGGATGGCACGGAAATCTTCCATGCTCAAAACGCGATCATGCCGCGTGTTTCCAATGTTGGCGGTGGGGTGCCGGGCCTTGATCTCCTCCCCTCCAGCATTCGTCTGCATCGTATCCAGGATAAGATCACCAAGATTGCCGACCTCGATACCTTCCGCTCTGGTCCAGTGTTTGCTTTGCGCGATAGCTTGCGCCCCCTCATGGGCCACTACGACCACATCCTGATCGACTGCCCGCCCAATCTGGGTGTGGTCACCCTCAATGGCATTGCCATTAGTCGCTACTTCTTGATCCCCGTCGTGCCCGACATCCTCTCGACGCTGGGTGTGCCGCTCGTGCTCGACCGCATGGCGGACTTCGCTCTGCGCGCGCAGCACGAAATCTTCGGCCTGGGGATTGTCGTCTCGCGCTTTCGCCCCACCAGCAAACTGCACCGGCAGACCGTCGCTGATATGCGGCGCGACGCCATTCCTGGCATCCACCCGCCCATCTTCAAGACCGTCATCGCCGAGGATCTGGAGGTGGCCGAGGCCGCCGATATTTCCGAATCGGTCAGCACGCTCAAGCAGAAGTTCGGCGGTTCCGCACCACACAAAGCCTTCAGCGCCTTGACCGATGAGTACCTGCAATATGTGGGTGGGTAGGAGCCGGCTCGCCTACCCCGTCACCACGTTGACCAGCCGTCCGGGAATGTAGATCACCTGGCGCACCGATTGCCCTTCCAGGTGTCGCGCCACGTTTGGCGCCGTCTGCGCCTGAGCTACCACCTGCGCTTCGCTGGCATCAGCGGGCACTTCGATGCGGTCGCGCATGCGGCCATTCACCTGCACCACGATGGTCACCGTGGCCGTCAACAGCGCCGCGGGATCATAGGTGGGCCACGGGTGCTGGTGAATGCTGTAGTCGCCGCCAATCCGCTCCCACAGCTCCTCCGTCATGAAGGGCGCATAAGGCGCCAGCAGGCACAAGAAGCCTTCGACTTCCTCGCGCCGCGGTTCGTTACTGGCCTCCAGCGCGTTCAGATACTCCATCAGCGCCGCAATCGCGGTGTTGTACTTGAGCGCCTCCGTGTCTTCGGTCACTCGCTTGATGGCGTGGTGCAGCGCCCGTCGCGCCTCCATGCTGGGCGGCCCAGCCCGCAATGTGGCCGCATGCCGCGTGACCAACTGCCAGGTCCGGTCCAGGAAGCGCGTCACCCCACCGAGGCCGCGGTCGTTGAAGTCGATCCCCTGGTCATAGGGTCCCATGAACAGCAGATGCAGGCGGAAGGCGTCCGCGCCGTAGCGCGTGATGTACTCGTCCGGATTGACGACATTGCCCTTCGACTTGCTGATTTTGGCGCCGTCTTTGGTCAGGATGCCATGCGCGCGAAAGCGCTTGAACGGCTCCTCGAATTCTAAATGCCCCAGATCGTGCAACGCCATACAGATGAAACGGGTATACAGCAGGTGCAGCACCGCATGCTTCGCGCCGCCGATGTACGAATCCACCGGCAGCCACTTGCGCGTCAAGGTGGGGTCCCAGGGCTGGGCGTGGTCATGCGCAGACGGGTAGCGCAGATAGTACCAGGCGGAGTCCAGAAAAACGTCGCTCACGTCGGTCTCGCGCCGCGCTGGTTTACCGCAGCGCGGACACGTGGTGTTCACGAATGACGCAACCTTGGCCAGCGGTGAATCGCCGGTGCCACTGGGGATGTAATCCTCAACCTCGGGCAGGCGCACGGGCAGATCCTGTTCAGGCACGGCGACCGCACCGTGGTCGGGGCAGTAGATGATGGGGATGGGCGGACCCCAGTAGCGCTGCCGGCTGATCACCCAATCGCGCAGCCGATAGCGGATACGCCGGTGCCCGACGCCATGGGCGTCGCACCACTGCGTCACGGCATTGATTGCCTCCGCGACGGGCGTGCCATCGAATGGCCCGCTGTTGATCAGCACGCCATCGCCGGCGTAGGCCGCGTCCCAGGTCGCCGGGTCGCTCGGAGGCGCTCCAGCGGGCCAGATCACCGGCACGATCGGCAGCGCAAAGTGTCGCGCAAACTCGAAGTCGCGCTGATCGTGCGCCGGCACACCCATCACCGCTCCGGTGCCATAGCCCATCAACACATAGTCCGCTACCCAGATCGGAATGGACTCCCCGCTGACTGGATTGATCGCCATCGTACCCAGCGGAACACCAGTCTTCTCGCGATCCGCGCGCGCGCGATCGGTCTGCGTCTGGCGCCGGGCTTGTTGCAGGTATGCGCGCACCGCGGCGCGCTGGTCGGGCGCGGTCAATTGGTCGATCAGGGGATGTTCGGGCGCCAGGGCAAAGTAGGTCACGCCGAAGATCGTGTCTGGCCGCGTAGTGAAGACCGGCAGTTCGAAACGCGCGCCGTCGAACATCGCGGTGAATACAACTTCCGCGCCCTCGGAGCGTCCGATCCAGTTGCGCTGCGCGACCTTGATCTTTTCGGACCAGTCAATCCAGTCCAGGTTTGCAGCCAGGCGCTCGGCATAGTCGGTGATCTTGAAAAACCACGATTCGAGCGAACGCTGCTCGACTTCCGACCCGCACCGCTCACAGCGCCCGGCGATCACCTGTTCATCGGCCAGCACGGTCTTGTCTTTGGGACACCAGTTCACCGTCGCGCGTTTGCGCTCCGCCAGACCAGCCTCGAACAACTTGACGAAGATCCATTGCGTCCATTTGTAGTACTCCGGATCGGTGGTGTTGAGCTCGTGGTCCCAATCGAACCGATTGCCAATCCGATTCAACTGCTTGCGAAAATTGGCGACGTTACGTGCCGTCATGGGACGCGGGTGCACGCCCATTTTGATCGCGTAATTCTCGCTGTGGATGCCGAACGCATCGTAGCCCATCGGCTCGAACACGTCGTAGCCGTGCGCGGCCATATAGCGCCCATGAATGTCAGCCCCAGTGAAAGCATACATGTTG
>DASYGC010000395.1:0-5265 GCA_036000225.1 Ktedonobacterales bacterium
TCTGGTAGTCGCCCTGGCTGGGCAGCCCGCTGAGCACATCGCGCAGCGTGCCATCCGCCGCGACGATGGAGACGCGGCCACGATGCGCGACATAGAGCCGGCCATCGTGGAACGCGATGCCCGTCACCGGACCACCCAGCCCCGCGTCGCAGACCACCTCGGCCACCTCCGTGGCCTCGGCGCCCCCAGTGCTGGGCTGCCACTGCGCGGGCAGGCGCAGAATGCGCGCGGGGGTGTAGGTCGGGCCATAGGCGAAGCCGCCATCCACCACGTAGATGCGACCCTGGTCGTCGAAGGTCGCGCTGGTGGGGAAGGTCAGCCCGCCCAGCACGCGCTCCAGACGGTAGCCGTCCTCCAGGTCATAGGCGAACGCCGCCGCGCCCTCCATGGTCCCACCGCTCATCCCGCTCGCTCCCTCCGCTCGCACGCCGCCTGTTGCGCGCCGCGCACAGTATACGCGCCAGTGATGGCCAGCGCCAGTCAGCCCGCATAATGACTCGCTGCCCGCACCAGGGTCAGGGTTGCCAGTTGGCCTGTGCGATAATGCCAGGTAGGCGGTGGCCCCGCTATCCGCGCGGTCCAAAGCGCGACAACACCAGTAACGAGGAGACTCGCGCATGCTCGCGCAAGTGGTGGTGCTGGCTGGCGCACGGGCGCGAGCGACTGGCCAGCCGGTGTATACCTACGCCGTCCCCGCCGCGCTGGGCGACCGCTTGGCGCCGGGCCAGCTGGTGACGGTCCCCTTTGGCGCGCGGCTGGCGTCGGGCATTGTGTGGGCACTGGACGAGGCGGAGTTGAACTGGCCCGATGAATCCGAGTACGGAGAGGCCGGGCAGGCCCCACGCGCGATCGCCACACTGCTGGACGAGATACCGCTGCTCGCGGCAACGCAACGCACCCTGGCGGAGTGGCTGGCCGACCACTATGTCTGTTCGCTGGCGGCGGCGGCGCAGCTAATGCTCCCGCCGGGGCTGCTGGCCAACACGCGCACCGTGCTGCGGCCGGTGGCCGCCGATGTAGACGAGAACCCCGGCGCTGATGTGGCATCCGCCGCCGACAGCAGCGGCACGGCTCTGGCAGCTGATGTTGCCGCTCCGCCCCAGGGGCCGCCGCGCGACGCGACGGCGCTGCTGGGCGCCCTGCGCACGCGCGGCGCGCTGGACGAGCGGACGCTGACCGCGGCGCTGGGCGAGCACCGCGCGCGTTCCGCCGTGCGGGCGCTGCTGGCCGCGGGCACGGTCGAACGCACCGTCACCGCGCCTTCGCTGGCGGGTGGACCGCGTCCCGAGCAGTGGTTGCGGCTGGTGGGCGCGGCCGACGCGCTGGCCGCCTGGCGCACGACAGCACGCGCCGAGCTGGGGGCGCTGCCCCGGCTTACGCGCCCGGCGCGCGGCGCGCCGCCGCCGCGTGAGGAACGCCGCGCCGAACGGCTGCTGCGCCAGCTGGCCGTGCTGGATGTGCTCGGACGGCCGCCACCGCTCGCGCCCGGCGGTGGGGTGGGCGCCGCGCTGGGCGCGTGGCGGCTGCGCGAGGTGCGGCGGTTGACGCGCATCACACCGGTTGCGTTGCGCGAACTGGTCGAAGCGGGGCTGGTGGCGCTCGATACGCTGGAAACCTGGCATAATCCGCTGGCTGGCCGCGTGATCCCGCGCAGTGAGCCGCTGCCGCTGACCGCGGCCCAGGGCGTCGCGCTCGCGGCCATCCTGGCGCCGCATGCCGCCGCTACGCCGCCGGTGGTGCTGCTGCATGGTGTCACCGGCAGCGGCAAGACGGAGGTGTACTTGCAGGCGCTGGCGGCCCATCTGGCCGCGGGCCGGCGCGGCATTGTGCTGGTGCCCGAGATCGCGCTGACGCCGCAGGCGATGTTGCGCTTCGCGGGGCGCTTTCCGGGGCGCGTGGCGCTGTTGCACAGCGGCCTCACCGATGGCGAGCGGCTGGATGAATGGCGGCGTATCCGCGCGGGGCTGGTGGATGTTGTGGTCGGCTCGCGCTCGGCGCTCTTCGCACCGGTGGACCGGCTGGGGCTGATCGTGGTAGATGAGGAACACGAAAGCGCCTACAAGCAGGATGAGCGCGCGCCCACTTACCATGCGCGCGATGCCGCCATCGTGCTGGGCCGGCTCGCTGGCGCCACCGTGGTGCTGGGCAGCGCCACCCCCTCGGTCGAGTCGTCGTGGCGCGCGCGGTCTGGTGAGTACCAGCTGATCGAACTGAGCGAGCGCGCCCCCGCGGGCGGCGCGGGCGTAGCGCCCCAACTGCCGCCGGTCACGCTGGTGGATCTGCGCGCGGAGTTGCGCGCGGGCAACACCAGCATCCTGGGCGCCGCACTGCAACAGGCGCTCGCCGAGACCCTGGCCGCCGGTCAGCAGGCGGTGCTCTTCCTCAACCGACGCGGCACCGCCAGCGCCGTGATCTGTCGCGACTGTGGCTATGTCGCGCTGTGTGGTCGCTGCGATGTACCGCTGACGTATCACGCCGCGCACCGCGCGCTGCTCTGCCACTATTGCGGGCGTCGCCAGGCGCCGCCGTTGACCTGTCCGCACTGCTGGGGCGCGAGCATTCGCTACTTCGGTCTGGGCACCGAACGCGTGGAAGCGGCGGTGCGCCGGCTGCACCCGCGCGCGCGGGTGCTGCGCTGGGACCGCGACACGGCGCGCACGCGGCAGGCGCACGAAGAACTGCTGGCGGCCTTCGCCAGCCGGCAGGCGGATGTGCTGGTGGGCACGCAAATGATCGCCAAGGGGCTGGATCTGCCGGCGGTGACCCTGGTGGGCGTGGTGTCGGCGGATATCGCACTCTACCTACCCGATTTTCGCGCGGCGGAGCGCGCCTTCCAGTTGCTGACGCAGGTGGCGGGCCGCGCCGGGCGCGGCGAATTGGCCGGGCGCGTGATCGTGCAGACCTTCAACCCCGACCACTTCTGCATCCAGGCGGCCGCCCACCACGATTACGATGATTTCTATCAGGCGGAGATCATCGGGCGCCATCGCTATGGCTATCCCCCTTTCCGCCAGTTCGCGCGCTTCACCTACACGCACGCCGACCGCCATGCGGCGCAGGTGGAGGCCACGGTGCTGGCCGCGCGGCTGGAGCAGCTGATCCGCGAGCGTCACCTGGAACAGACCGATATCGTAGGACCAGCGCCGGCCTTCATGGAGCGCCTGCGCGGGAACTATCGCTGGCAGTTGATCGCGCGCGGGCCCGATCTGCGCCCGCTGCTGCATGCGCTGACGGCGGGCGATCTGCCGCATGGCTGGGCGCTGGATGTCGATCCGGCCAGCACGTTGTGAGCGCCGGCAGCGTGCGCGAGCGATACGCTATACTGGTGAGCGCGGCAACGTGGTCAGACACGCCATGGGGCGCGGCAACCAGCAACGCGGATGGAGGATACCGGGCATGAGCACACAGACCGGGCGGCGTGGGGCACACCGCGCCAAATCTGGGCCGACCGTGTACGAAGCGTACATCCACACCGATGAGCTGCTGGCGCTGCAAAAACCTGACGCGGAGCGGCTGCATCCCGACGAATTGCTCTTCCAGGTGGTGCACCAGACCTTCGAGCTGTGGTGGAAGGTCACCGTGCAGCAGTTGCGCGCGGCGACCGGCGCGCTGCAAGCGGGCAATCCGGCGGAGGCGGCGCCCGCATTGCGTCGCGCCGTGGCCCAGCAGGAACTGGTGCGCCAGGTGCTGCGCCAGCTCGAAGCCCTGGCGCCGATGGATTTTCTGACGATCCGCACGGGCCTGGGCGATGGCAGTGGCATGGATTCGCCCGGCTTCCGCGCCATATTGCGTGCCGCGCCCGATCTGTGGTCGGCGTTCTCGCAGGCGCTGTTCCAGGCGGGGCTGCCCCTGGTGGAGGTCTACCTTCACCGACGCGAACATCTCGCCTGGTATGAGTGCGCCGAGGCTCTGCTCGACTTCGACGAACAGTTCCATCTCTTCCGCGCCGCCCACCTCAAGCTGGCTGAGCGCAACCTGGGCATGCGCGCCATGGGCACCGGCGGCACACCGATGGATCTGCTGGCTCGCACGCTGCGCGACCTGCTCTTCCCCGAACTGTGGGATGTGCGCGACGAGCTGCTGGCACGCGCGCCGCGGCCGGCCAGTGTCGTGGACGGCGCCGATCCGCTGGCAGCTGGCGGGCATTGAGGCCGCGTGCGGTCACGCCGCTAGGCGTCGATCGCGCGCACGCTCAGATCCACGCCGGGGCGCAGTTCCTTTTCGTAGGTGGCAATGCGCATCGTCGGGTGCATGCCCACATCCTCGTAGAGTTTGAGGGCGCCGGTCAGATTCTGGCCATCAACGCCCAGTCCGATCGTGGGCTGGCCCTGTTGATAGAAGGTCCCCAACACGTACCGCAGCAGAGCCGTCCCCAGTCCCCGCTGGCGCCAGGGGCGCCGTACCGCCAGGGTGTTGAGCCAGCCCATGTCCGGACGGCGGTTGCACAGCGCCACGCCCGCGATCGCGTCGCCCTCGTAGGCCAGGAACCACAGCGCGGGATCGAAGTCGGGCCGGTTGGTCCGCGCGATCCACTCCTCGAACACGCGCGGCACATGGCCCCAGTGATCCTGGAAAGCCTCTTCGACCGTCTCGAACACCACCCGCGCGTCGCGCTCGTAGACGAACTCGCGCACGCTGATGCCCGCCGGCCAGATGGGCGCGGGCGACGGCGCGTCCAGCGTGATCCCCATGCGGTAGAACGTGCGTGCCAACGTGTAGCCACGCCCCTCGAACAGGCGGCGCGCCGCGTCATCGGTCGCGATCGTGCCGTTGGTGAGCACCACGCGGGCTCCCGCCGGCGCCCGCTCGATGAAGGCTTGAGCGCGCCGCTCCGTCAGCTGGGCCAGCAAGGTGCCCAGTCCGCGCCCCCAGTGGGCGGGGTGGACGTAGCCATCCGCCAGCATGTGGCCTGAGCCTTCGTCGGTCAGCGTGGCATAGGCCGCGGCCTGGCCGTCACGCGCGCGGACGACCCAGGCGTCGCTGGCCAGGTCGAGATCTTCCCAATCACCGCGCAGATCGTCAGCCGTCAAGGCCACGGCGATCCCATTGCGCGCGATATCGAAGTCGGCCATCACCTTCAGGATAGCGGGGATATCCCCCTCCGCCGGCGCGCGCACGGTATAGCCAGCGGGTATTGCGAGTTCTGCGTCGGATGACAGCAATGAGATCCGTCCCTTCTCGCCCGCTGGTACTTGCCCGAGCGGGGTCGCGCATAGCCCGCGAGATTGTATCACGACGGTCCACCAGCGGTGCAACCCGCATCAC
>DASYGC010000396.1:0-1690 GCA_036000225.1 Ktedonobacterales bacterium
GGTCTGGCCGCAGTGTCCCGGTTGACCTCCAGGCTTCTTGCCACTGCGTACGCGCTGGGGGCGCAGTCGACGGCTGAGTCCATCACTGGCGGGAGGCTTACTGCTGTTGTGACTGTCTTTGCCCAGTCGCCCCTCTAACACTACTCTGTTAGTTTCGACGGGGACGAAAGGTGGCGATCGGCGTGGTCTGGACGAGCCAGCAGACGAGATCCTCGAAGAGGGCGACGAGCACCTGCCGATGCGCGGCAGGCAGACTCAGGCGCCGCGCAGGGGGGGAAAGCCTCGCCTGCTGGTACCGCGAGGGCCTGGACGGCGAGGAAGCTGTAGGCGAGCATCACGAGGGCGAGATGACGCGCCAATCCATCCCAGCGTCGGCCCTGATAGTCATCCAGCCCGCATTCGCCTTTGGCGTCCTCGTAGAACTGCTCAATCGCCCAGCGCGCATGCGCCAGGTCCATCAGGCGCGCCAGCGTGGTCTGAGGCGGCAGGTTGGAGAAGTACCATTTGCGATCCCCCGTCGTGCCCGGCAGGGGGCGCTCACCCAGCAACCACCCCTCCACCCCGGTGCTGACCCGTTGGTCCGTGATCGGCAGATGCGCACCGCCGGTGGCCCGGTGGACCCGCAGCGCGATAACCTGCTTGCTCAGCGGGCCTTTCGTCCCCTCGCGCCACGTCACCTCCTGCCAGGCGTCCTCGGGCTGTGCGTCCAGGAGCGCGTGCGCGGTGTAGAGCGGGGCCGGGCGCGGCTTCTTGGGCTGACCACGTCCGGGGCGACGGGCGGGTGGGGTGGCAGCGGCCTGTGTAGCGGCGCGTACCGCGTCGGGCAGGCGCACGCCGAAGGTGGACTCGACGGCACAGACATAGGTGAGGTGCCGGTCCTCCAAGCCGTGCAAGAAGGGGGGATTGTCCCCGTAGCCCGCATCCGCCACGACGACCGCGAAGGGCACGTCCCACTGCCGCGCCTGATCCACCAGCGCCAGCGCCCGGTCGAGTTTGGTGGTCGCGGCCTCCGCGGTCGGAATCCGCGCCCGCTTGCGCCGCGGCTCGTCGCTCGTCGCTCGTCGCTCGTCCAGCTCGCTGGCAGATAGAGGTGGGCGCTCACCGGCCAGTGCAGGGGACGCGACGTGCCGGGCGCGTCGGCGACATACTCGGCGCTGACCACGATCTGGCAGTTGCCGATCTTGCCCAGCGTGCCCGAATACTGCCGGGCGACGCCCACCGACGCTTTCCCTTGCTTAGGCAGGCCCGTATCGTCGAGCACGAGCACGCCCTGCGCGGGGCTGCGCGCACTCAGCCACCGCACGCGCGCTTCGTTGAGCGTCTGCGGCTCCCAGTCCGCATCCGTCAGCAGGTGTTGCAGCCGCTCGGTCGAAGTACCCGCCACGGTGGCGGCGATAGTCTCACAGTTCTTGCGTGGCAGGTCGCTGAGCAAGCCGGTCAGATAGCGGTGCAGGCTGTGGCGGCTCTGCGCGTTGTGCAGCAGCGGGGCGAAAGGGGCCAGAAACGCCGACAGTTCCGGCAACACCTGCGCCGACGCTTTGGGGGGAGAGGTGATGTCCATGTCCCCATCCTATCACAAAACTACCAGAGTAGTACTACAACGGTGCTGACCCGGTCGGCTCCGCCGCCACTGCCACCGCCGTGAAGAGTTCCGAAGGCATCCTGGAGCTGCGTGTGGCCGATCACGCGG
>DASYGC010000397.1:0-2009 GCA_036000225.1 Ktedonobacterales bacterium
GGTTGCGCAGCGCGCTGATGCGGTGCAAGGTGCCGCCGATACCCGCGCGGTTGTCATCGCCAAAGGTGCCGATGCGCGCGGTCACATACGCCAGATCTTCCTCGCTCACCACCTGCTCGCTCAGGATCACTTCCCGGTTGGGAAAGCGGCCACCCGGCTTGCGGCCGAGGTCCAAGACGATCTCCAGAAGGTCGGCCCGGTCCTTCATCTGGGCGATCGCTTCGCGAATGCGCGGAGGGAGTGTCGCCAGTAGGGCATCGAGATCGTCAGTGATCGCATGTTGCATAGAGTGTCTTTCCCTCTCTAATCACCGGCACGAGATCGGTCATGGCGAGACAGGGAGCTGTTGCCCAGGCGCGAGGGTGCCGTTCCTAACCCATGCGCGCCATACGCCACCCGCGCTTCCATTGCGGGCACAGCCTGTTGTCGCAGCGCGCGCAGCAGTAGATGGCGCACCAGCAACGCGCGCGTGCTGCCATGCTCGAAGCCGGCTCCGCGCAACGCGTCGATGACCACCCCATCATACTCACGCACCTGGCAGACGATGGGTTTCGCTTGCGCTCCCGCGAACTGACGCAGGCCAAAGCGCAGTAACGGTCCAGCCAGACTGGCTTCCTCCGGGTGTGCCATCAGCCAGAGCTGATGTGGCTGGGTGCCGCGCCCGTAGCGCAGCCGCAGCCATCCCCCCAACCGTACACCGTGATCGACCACATAGGTTCGCACCTCAGGCTCGATCCCCGGCAACGACCACATACGCCCACCCACCGCCGCGGTGTGGGCGAACTCCTCGCTATTCAGGCACTCAGCCAGCTGCACGCGCCGCGGCGTACTGGCATCACCCAGCCGCAGCAGCCCCCACGCGTCATGGCGGTGCCAGGTCCGTAGCGATCCGTGATCCGCCGTGAAGGTATGGGGTGCCGTCTGGCCAGTCGGTGCCTCGCCCTGATCGCGCGCATCGGCGGCATCCAGTTCGGCAAGCGAGGGAGAATGCGCCCGCCAGTAGGTGAGCTCACGCGCGTAGCGCTGGAACCCCGTCTTGACGAAGAGTTCGAGGGCGGGACTGGCGTCGTCCACGCGGGCGAAGACCCGCTGCACCCCGCGCGTAAGGGCGGCGTCGAGCGCGTACTGCAATAACTCCAGTACCACCTCGTCAGGCGGGTTCCCCGCGCCCGAACCCGAACCCTGGCCACCCGTCACCCCGTTGGCGGAGGTGAACTGCCCCCTGGATTGGCCCGTGGCCGGGATGATCGTCGCGAGATAATTGAGGTCCCAGGCGGCGGCGGCGGGGCGGCGGCGTGCCTGCGCCAGCCCAAGCAGGCGCCAGCGATCCTCACAGATCCATGTCAGGGTATTTGGATTGATCAGGACCAGAGCGTTGAGTAGTGGTGTCAGACCACCGCGCGAGTCCTCGGCATCGGGCGCGCAGATGAACGTGGCGAACTCACCACGGCGCGAGCGCGCGGCCCGGTCCAACGCATAGACGACGGCAGGCAGATTGACATAGAGTATCGGCCGTATCATCGCGATGCAGCCTCCTCACTGGCGCCCTTTGACGTGCCCTGGATGGAGCAACGCAGGATCGCCTGAAACCTCAGCGGTGATGGCGTGACGTGATCGGGTGGGATCGGCGCCGCCTGGGGCGCGGGCGTACATCCGTACGCCCCTACTGAACACCACACGCGCAGTCAGGTGGCCTTTACGCGCACCATGCCGAGGAAGTACTCGTGAAAGCGTGAATCCTCCGTCATCTCAGGATGAAATGCGGTAGCGAGCAGTGAATTCTCACGCACCGCGACAATCGTTCCCCGTCCCTGATCGCCGCTATCTGGCAGCCGCGCGAGCACCTCGACGCTGGGTTCCACCGACTCCACCGCCGGCCCGCGGATGAAGACCGCATGCACTGGCCGTTCGCCGAGCGCCGGCACGCGCAGATCGGTTTCGAAGCTCTCGCGCTGGGTGCCAAAGGCATTGCGGCAGACGCGGATGTGCATGGCCGCCAGCAGCGGCTG
>DASYGC010000398.1:0-2554 GCA_036000225.1 Ktedonobacterales bacterium
GAGGGAGCGGCTCCGAGCGCCTTCAACGCCTCCAGGTATTGCAAGCTCATCGTATTACTGTCGAGATGCCCAGCGACGCTGGAGATCTGATCCAGCGCACGCGCGTAGCCTTCCGCGCGCAGGATGGACGCCTGCCGCGCACCCTCGGCTTCCAGAATAGCCGACTGCTTCTGGCCCTCCGCAATCCGTACCGCCGCGTCCCGCCTGCCGTCAGCCTCCAGAATCGTCGCGCGTCGTGTGCGCTCCGCCGACATCTGCCGCGTCATCGCCTCCAGGATCTCGCGCGGCGGATTGATCTCGCGAATCTCCACAGCGGTCACTTTGATGCCCCAGCGGTTGGTCACTTCATCCAGCTTGCCGCGCAGCGTCGTGTTGATCGCCTCGCGCCGGGACAGCACCTCGTCGAGCAACATATCGCCCACAACCGCGCGCAGCGTCGTGATCGCGATGCCGCGCGACGCGCCCTCAAACTGCTGCACATTGATCACGCTCGACGCCGGATCCACGATCTTCGAGTAGATCAGGAAATCAATCGACACCGATGCGTTATCCTGGGTGATACAGGTTTGCGGAGCCACTTCGAACACGCGCTCGCGCAGATCAGCCCGTATCCCACGATCAATCAGCGGGAGGAGCAGCACCAGCCCCGGCCCGCGCGCGCCAATCAGGCGGCCAAGACGCAGCACGACCAGGCGCTGGTACTCCGGCACGATCTTGATCGTCAGCCAGGCCAGCAAAACGATCAGCGCGGCGACAAGAACCAGAATCGCCAGCACGGTGGATGACATAGTGAGTATCCTCCCTGCGCACAGCCCGTTAGACGGGCGGCGCCTCCGGTAGACGCCATTCGAACGGGCGGTGTACGCGGAGCGTTACCCCTTCCACGCCAATGACCTCCACGAGCTCTCCACTGCTGATCGGTCCAATCTCCGCAATCGCGCTCCAGTCCTCGCCATCAACGCGCACCGCGCCGCGCGGCGACAGGTCCGATGTGGCGACGCCCTCTTTGCCGAGCAGCGCCTCTGGCCCCATCGTGATAGGCAGGTGTCGCGTGCGCAGCGAAGCGCGGATGAGGAGCAGGAAGAACGCCGCCACACCCAGCGTGCAGCCCGCCACCAGCCACAGGCTCACACTCAGCGCTTCCACCCTGGACGGCGCGGAGAACGGCACGAACAGCAGCAACGAGCCGGTGATAAAGAGCAGGATGCCTCCCAGGCCCAACAGACCCAGGCCCGGCGTATGCGCCTCCGCGAGGAACAACCCGACGGCCAGTAGCACCAGCAGCGCGCCCACCCAGTTGACCGGCAGCAGGCTGAACGCGATCAGCGCCAGAATCAGCGCGGCGGCCCCGATGATCCCCGGAACGAACACCCCTGGATGATAGGCCTCCGCGACCAGTCCCAGGATGCCGATGAGAAACAGGATGTAGGCGACGTTGGGGTCGCTCAGCACCGTCAGCAGCGGCTCGGGCAGACCCATAGGACACCCCCAATCCGCGCCATTATGCGCTCGTGACCCACTCCTGAGCGTGAGCGACGCGGCGGAAACTGTGCCAGATCCGAGACAATCCCACGCGCTCAGCCGCCGGATGTCACGGGCTGGCGATCACCAGACCGCCAGATCATCCGCATGAAGCGTGACGTCCTCGAAATGCTCACATCTATACCTTATGTCTAATACAGCACGTTATGCCAATCCTCAGCATTACCACACAGGTTTCCCAGCCAGCGCCCGTCCCCTCAAACGCCCAAGCGGGAACCAGGGCGCCCCATCCATCCGCGCTGTCCAGCGCTCAATGGAGCGCCACATCCGCGGCGAGCGCTGAGAAAGTCCCGCCCGAGGAAACCCCGCTTTGGTAGAGATTCCGGCGGCCGTGGCGTGTCAATCTGGCCGCCACTCCTCGCGTAGCAGGCCGAAGTACAGCTCGTCCCAGAATCGGTCGCGGAGATAGATGCGCTGGCGCAGCGTTCCCTCCAGGGTGAAGCCCAGCGCCCGCAGCAGCGCCGCCGAAGCCTCGTTACCCCCGCTCACCAGCGCCTCGATACGCCCCAGCCCCATCGTCGCGAATCCATAGCTGAGGATCGCCCTCAGCGCCTCGCGCATGATCCCCTGCCGCCAGAATGCGCGCTGGAGCTCATAGCCCAGCTCGGCGCGATGGAACCCCTCATCGAAGTTGAAGAAGCCACACGAACCGATCACTTCATCCGCGCCGCGCAATGTCACGCCCCAGCGGATGCCCTCGCGCCGCGCGTACCAACCGTCCACCGCCGCGATATGCGCCCGCGACTCCTCGACCGATTGATGGAGCTCCTCGCCATAGAAGGCCATCACTTCCGGGTCAGAGAAGGTGGTGTAGCGCGCCGCCGCGTCGCCCGGCCTGATTTGGCGCAACACCAGACGCGCCGTCTCGATGCGCGGGAAGTGGGTGAAGGTATCTTCAACGCTCATGTTCCGCCTCTGCTCTGTTTCTCTGCGCCATAGCGTCCGCGATGCGCTCAGACTCCGCCAGCCGCTCTTGTCGAGCGCCGGGGACACGGATGTCAGGGCGGCTCAG
>DASYGC010000399.1:0-1751 GCA_036000225.1 Ktedonobacterales bacterium
ATGCGTGGCGCGATGTCCGCCACGTTGACGAACTCGCCCTCGTTGTGTGCCAGGTCGCCGGTCAGGCCCATGCCATCGAGGGTGGCGACGCCCTCGGCGGCGGTCGAGTTGCCGTCTGATCCGCCACCCGTGGAGGTGCCGACCAGAGTCATGCCCAGTTCAGCGGCCGACTGCTGAGCCAGCGCGAAGAGGTGCGCGCTGGCGGCCGATTGCTCGAACGGTTGGTGGACGAAGCCGCCAGTCAGGTGCAGTGTCGTTCCGGCGACCGATGGTGTGGCGCAGACCCGGTGCAATGCGTCATCAATCGCGTGTGCCGATTCCGCCGACGGCGCACGTACGTCGATCTGCGCGCGGGCGTGGTCCGCCACGATGTTGGGCCGCTCGCCGCCACTGATGGTCCCGACATTTACCGTCACGCCCGCAATCGCCGCATTGAGCGCGTGGATCGCCACAATGCGCTGGGCCAACTCATGGATCGCGCTTCGACCGCGCTCTGGCTCGACACCCGCGTGGGCCGCGACACCGCCCACCTCCAGCGTATAGATGCCCACGCCCTTCCGCGCCACCGTCACCTGGTCGCGGCCGTGGCCCGGCTCCAGCACGATGGCGGCGTCGGCCTCGCGCGCCAGCTCATGGACCAGCGGCCCACTCTCTGGCGAGCCGATCTCCTCGTCGCTATTGCACAGAAACGTCGCGTGCGCGAACGGCGCCTCGCCCGTGGCCGCGAGCAGGCGCAGCGCATAGAGACCGATGAGTATCCCCGATTTCATATCGAACACGCCGGGGCCAAACGCGCGCCCGTTGGCAACCTTGAAGGGGCGGCGCGCCGGCTCGCCCTCGGGAAAGACGGTGTCCATATGTCCGATCAACAGCACACGTCCGTGGCCCGTGCCGGCGCGGCGCGCTACGAGCTGGGGCCCCAGTTCCCTGCCTGGTCGCTGCTCCACCTCGAATCCCAGTTCCGCGAAGCGCGGCCGCAGGTAGGTGGCGACCTGCGCCACGCCCTCAGGCCGATAGGTTCCCGAGTCAATGTTGACCAGCATGCGCAGGTCATCCATGAAGCTCTCGACCAAAGTGGTGGCAGTGGTGAGATGTGCTGGCGAGGTCATGCGCTGCTCCTCTCGGTTCGCTGGGATTGACTCCCAGTATACGCGGCTCGCGCTCGTCGCGACAACCACGATGGTAGGCAGGTTGTCGCGACGAAGCTGGTACAATGTGGCGAGAATGGTGTGAGATGAGAAGGGAGTTCGCACAATGGATGCCGATGTCTATCAGCGACTGGCGATGCGCACCGCAGGGGACATGGCTACTTCCGATCCTCAAGATGCGCTGATTGCCTCAGCGGCCCTCAAAGATGCGTTGATTGTGTCGGCGCTTGGTCTAACGGGCGAGGCCGGTGAGGTTGCGGAGGTGGTCAAGAAGCATGTGGCGCAGGGCCATCCGCTGGATCGGGAGCGGCTGCTCCTGGAAGCGGGTGACGTGGCCTGGTATCTGGCGCGGCTGTGCACGGCACTGGATGTGCCGCTCAGTGAGGTTTTGCGGCGCAACATTGACAAGCTCAGCGAACGCTATCCCGATGGCTTCAGCACGCAGGCGAGTCTGGGCCGCAAAGAGAACGGCCCAACTTCCGGCGCGTCGTGAGGGCTTGCAATCAATCATCCTGTGGGCTGAGCACGCGGTGGCGAGCGCCACGTGCGGTGGTCATATACTACGAGACTGGGCAACATCCATGACCAGCAATGATCATCACC
>DASYGC010000400.1:0-6214 GCA_036000225.1 Ktedonobacterales bacterium
AGCCGACCATCTACCTGTTCGACAAGTACCCCGGTGGCACGGGATTGAGCGAGCGGCTCTACGAGCTCCATGACGAACTGCTGCGCGCCGCGGCGGAGACCATCGCGGGGTGCGGGTGTCCTGACGGCTGTCCGTCTTGCGTGGGACCGCGCCTGGAGCTGGGCACGCTGGGCAAGGCAAGCGCGTTGGCCTTGATGCGGCAAGCGCAGCGGCCGTGGGCGTCCATGACGCCGGTGGATGGCTGAGCCAGGGGAGGCCGAAGGTGGGAGACCTGCGCGACCGGCTGCGGCGCCTGCAAGGCGCCAACGGAACCGTTCGCCCGCAAGGCACGGTGCCGCCCGCCAGCGATGTCGCCTTGGCGAGCGCGGAGCGCGCCGATGTGGTTCCCGTAGCCGCAGACGCTGACTCGCGCGCGGACTCGGCTGACATCCCCGGTGCGCGCGGGCCAGAGCGCGACGTCGCGGCAGTGGGCGGACCAGCCGACGTGTTAGACTCGCTGTCGGTCATGACGGATGTATTGAAGGCGGGCTCTGGCGCGGCGACGCGAGACCCACAAATCACGTGTGCACCCGACCACCTTTCAGCGCACAGAGGACCACCCGGTCCAGAAGCGCTGCTGCCAGGGATGGTCCACATGACGCCGCACGGAGCGTGCTATGTCGCTGAGTGGCGCTATCCACTGGCGTACCTGCACGGCCATACGCCGCTCGGAGCGGCCCAAGCGATCGCATTTGCGGAGGCCACCTCGCTGCTTACCCGTGGTGCGGCTGAGCGCACGCTGATTCAGACCACTCAGCCGCGGCGAATTGTCTATCTCGATACCGAAACCACCGGTTTGGCCGGTGGCACTGGCACATATGCATTCCTAATTGGCATCGGCCGCTTCGTGGGCGCGGAATTCGTCGTTCGCCAGCTCTTCATGCGGACTCTCGGCGAGGAATTTGCCGCACTTCATGTGCTGGCACGTGAGCTGGAAGCGTGCGATGTCCTGGTAACGTACAACGGCAAAGCCTTTGATTGGCCACTGATCGAGACCCGCTACACGCTGGCTCGGCGCGGTGGTCCAGCGCCGGCAGATGCCCCTGGCGCCCACATTGATCTGTTGTTCTCCGCGCGCCGGCTCTGGCGCGCCCGGCTGACGCAATGCACGCTGGGACGGGTGGAACATGCACTGCTTGGCGTGCGGCGCACCGATGACACCCCTGGATGGCTCATCCCACAGCTATACTTCGCATACCTGCGCGACCATGATGCCCGGCCATTGACGGGGGTGTTCCGCCACAACGCGTTGGACATTCTCTCGTTGGCGGCACTGCTGGGACGGGTGGCGGCGGTGCGGCTCACCGCGGCGTCGCCAGCCGATGAGTTGCTGGCGCTGGGACGCTGTTTCGAGGAGGATGGCGACCTGGCGCGGGCGTTGGCATGCTTTCAGGCGGCCGCGGAGGGGAGCGGGCAGCTGGCTGGCGAGCTCCGCCTGGTGATTGTGCGTGAGGCACGTATGCGCGCGGGAGCGGTGCTCAAACGCTTGCGCCGGGCCCATGAGGCGGTGGAGCACTGGGAGGCGGCGGTGGCGGCTGGGCGAGATTCCGATATGGGCGGGTGCGATATCCGCCCCTATGAGGAACTGGCCAAATATTGCGAGCATGTACTGCGCGATCGCGACGCCGCGCGCGCCTATGTGCGCCAGGCGTTGCACGCGCTGGGGGCCGGTGGCTGGCGCGCGGCGCCGCAAGTTCGTGCCCGCCTGCTGCACCGGTTGGCACGGCTCGAGCAGTCAATCGCCGCACGTGCTACCTCGTAGGCGGCGCGCTAGTCGTTTCCGTTTCGGTGCTGGCTCCTGTTTCCATTGTTCCGCCCACTATTCCCCCAACTATTGGCCGGGTGATTGGACGTATCATGCGCCTGGTGGTGCGACCCGTCATGCGTGCGGCGATGAAGATCCGCCGCCGGATGGGCCGGCGCACGCGGCGCCGCGGTCGGCTTGGACTGAACGGGAAAGATGAACCGGACGGTCGTGGAAGGCGCCGTGATGGGCGAGACCCAGGTCGTGGCGAGGCGGGCGACCGCCTGTGTGCTGAGAACCGGCCGCGTAACACGCGCGGTATGCGCGCTGGGCGCGGCGATCGTACCGTGCCCCAGCGCCTGTCCCACCCCAAAGCTCAAAATCGCGCCAATGATGACCAGAGGCCGCATGAGTGGGTACCGCATGCGGAAGCGCTGACCGCTATCCCGCTGCCCTACGGCGTGCATGCGTGGCCTGACCTTTCGCCGGATGCTTGTGGAAGCAAATGTCTACGACAGTCTCCATAGCAATCTCAGTGCCAGGTTCAGGGCGAATGCCCGAAATCGGCCAGGAAACGCTCTAAATTAATGGCATCAGCGGCGATAGATGCCTTAGAGTCGCTCGATGACGGTGGCAATGCCCTGTCCCACGCCGATACACATCGTCGCGAGCCCATAGCGTGCGCCGCGTCGCTCCAACTCATAGAGCAGGGTGGTGACCAGCCGCGCGCCGCTGCAACCGAGCGGATGTCCCAGGGCGATGGCCCCGCCGTTGACATTCACGCGCGTCGGATCCAGACCCAACTCGCGCATACACGGCAGCGACTGCGCCGCGAACGCCTCGTTGAGTTCGATCAGATCCATGTCCGCTGCTTTCAGGCCCGCACGAGCGAGGGCCTTGCGTGCGGCGGGAATCGGCCCAAGTCCCATGGTCGCGGGATCGACACCCGCTACCGCGCAACTCACGATGCGCGCGCGCGGACGCAAGCCGAGCGCTGCCGCGGTCGTGCGCGCCGCGAGCACCAGCGCGGCGGCGCCATCGTTGATGCCGGATGAGTTGCCCGCCGTGACCGAGCCGCCATCGCGAAAGACGGGCCGCAGCTTGGCCAGCCGCTCGACCGTCGTGTCCCGTCGCGGCTGCTCGTCGGTGTCTACGACAGTCGTCTCGCCTTTGCCCGCGGGTACCGTCACCGGGACAATCTCATCGCGAAAACGCCCCGCGTCAATCGCCGCGATCGCGCGGCGGTGGCTCTCGCAGGCGAAGGCATCCTGTTCCTCGCGGGTGATATGGCATTGTTCGGCCACATTCTCCGCCGTTTCGCCCATACTGTAGGGGTGGTACAACTCAGCCAGACGGGGGTTGATGAAGCGCCAGCCGAGCGTCGTGTCCTGCAACTTCATCTCGCCACGCGCGAAGGCGGCGCTGGATTTGCCCAGCACGTAGGGCGCGCGGGTCATACTCTCGACGCCGCCGGCCACAAAGATCTCCCCTTCACCAGCCTGGATGGCATGCGCCGCGGTATTGATGGCCTGCAGGCCGGAGCCGCACAGGCGATTGACAGTCTGCCCTCCCACTGAGATGGGTAATCCCGCCAACAGCAGCGCCATACGCGCGACGTCGCGATTATCTTCACCAGCCTGGTTGGCGCAGCCGAGCACCACATCCTCGATGCTCGCCGGCGCGACACCCGAGCGCCGCACGGCCTCCGCGATCACCAGGGCAGCCAGATCATCGGGCCGCAGGTCTTTGAGCGCGCCGCCATAGCGTCCCATGGGCGTGCGCACGGCGGCGAGGATGACTGCTTCTTCCACGGCTTGCCTGTCTTTCTGGTGCGCGCTCCGACGTTGATCGCCCTATGCGTCATTGAGCCGTCCACTTGGTCGGCGCATACGGTGGGACCAACTGGGGCCAAAGTGGCTGCCTATTTACCTTTGAACTCTGGCGGACGCTTGGCGAGAAAGGCGTCCATGCCCTCGTGGGCGTCCTCGGTCGCGAACAACAATGCGAAGAGGCGTTTTTCGTAGGCCAGACCCTGGTCCAGCGGCATCTCGAACGCGGCCAGCACGGCGTCCTTGATGAGGCGCGCCGCTAGCGGCGCACGCGAGGCGACTTCCTGCGCCAGCTTGCGCGCCTCATTGAGATGTTCACCCTTGGGCACCACGCGATTGACCAGCCCCCAGGCATGCATTTCCTGGGCGGTGGCCTTGCGATCGGTGAGGCACAATTCCATCGCCCGGTACTTTCCGGCGGTGCGGGCCAACCGCTGGCTGCCGCCAGCGCCGGGCATCAGGCCGATCAAGATCTCGGGCTGGCCAAAGCGCGCATCTTCGCTGGCGACGATCATGTCAGCATGCATCGCCAGCTCGTTGCCACCACCCAGCGCGAAGCCGGCAACCGCCGCGATCAGCGGGGTGTGGATGCGTCGAATGCGATCCCAGTTGGAAAAGCTGCCCGCCAGCATCTGCATCGGCGACTTATCGGACATCTCCGCGATATCGGCCCCAGCCGCAAACGCACGGTCGCCAGCACCGGTCAGCACAATACAGCGGATGGCCGCGTCCGCATCGAGTTCTTCCAGGGCGTCCGCCACTTCGCCCACCAGGGTCCAGTTGAGGGCATTGAGCTTAGCTGGCCGGTTGATAGTGACAACGGCAATCGGCTCCTCGCGTTCGACCAAGATGTATTCGTAGGGCAAGGCGGATGCTCCTTTGTAAGATACGATGTGTTGCTTGATCTCTCGCGCACCGTCTCTGGCGCATGCCTACGCCGACTGGCGCGCAAGAGTAAGTGTACCATGGAGTTCGTTTCACGCGTGCGGATCGCAGCCGGCGCGGTCGACAAGCGGGTGGTGTGGTGCGCTCGATACCGCCGCGGTACTCTGCTATCAGAGGAAGCCTGTCGCCGATCATTCATCACCTCAGTAGGCTGCCACGCATGTGGTCGTCAGGTATGACCATTGTCTCCGTACCGCACGCGCGTAATCTCCGTGTTCTCCACGACGACACAAGACCAGTTCCCCGGTATACTTCTGATGAGTGGACGAGGCGCCGAAAGCGCCAACCAAACCACAGTAAAGTCTTCACCTGAACACCGTCAGCAGGAGAAGCCAGTGATGAATGCCTTGAAACTGATGGCCATCGTGGCTCATCCCGATGATGAATCTCTAGGGTTTGGCGGGACATTGGCAGCGTATGCGGCCGAAGGAGTCGAAACCTATCTGGTGACCGCGACGCGTGGCGAACGCGGCTGGACCGGGGATCCTCGCGAGTGCCCCGGGCTGGCGGCACTTGGCGCGATCCGCGAAGCGGAGCTACGCGCAGCCGCCACGGTGCTCGGAGTGCGCAGTGTCGCACTGCTTGACTATGTCGATGGTGACCTGAATCAGGCGCCACCAGACGAAGTTGTCGGCAAGCTTGTTACCCAGTTGCGCCGTGTGCGGCCACAGGTGGTGCTCACATTCGATCCCTTCGGCGCATACGGACATCCCGATCATATTGCCATCTCACAGTTCACCGCCGCGGCGATTGTCGCGGCGGCTGACCCCTCGTCTCCCCACGCACGCGGGCTGGCGCCGCACGCCGTCGCCAAGTTGTATTACATGGCCACGTCAGCGCGCAGAGCCGAAGCATACCAGGCGGCGTTTGGCGAGTTGGTCATGAACGTGGGTGGCGTGGAGCGCCGTATGCACAACTGGCCAGACTGGGCCATCACGACCCGCATTGACACCGCTGCCTCATGGCAGACTGTCTGGCACGCGGTCCTGTGCCACCAATCGCAACTGCCAAACTATGCGGTATTGGAGCATCTCCCAGAGCAAGACCACATCAGGTTGTGGGGCTTGCAGGAGTTTTATCGCGTAGTGAGCCAGGTGCATGTGGGATCCGATCCCGAAGTCGATGTGTTTGCGGGTCTGCGATAGTGCGTGGGGCTCCATGTAAGAAGGAAAGCGATGGCTACACCACGTGGCGAGAATGGCTTGCGTGAGCGCACGGCTGCCGTTGACCTGTCTCCCGATGAGTTCCGCATGTTGGGTCATCGAATGGTGGATCGCATCGCGGACTTCCTTACCAATCTGCGTGACCGGTGGCGCACCGCCTGATGTCGTGCGCGCGGCGCTTGGCACCGGGTCATTGCCGGAACATGGCACTGAGGCTCAGGCGGTGCTGGATAGCGCGGCCGATCTCTTGCTCGCCCATTCACTCTTCAATGGACACCCGCGCTTCTGGGGCTACATCACTTCATCGGCGGCACCCATCGGCGCACTCGGCGATTTGCTGGCGGCCGCGGTGAACCCAAATGTAGGCTCGTTCATGCTGGGCCCCATTGCCACCGAGATCGAAGCCCAGACCGTACGCTGGATAGCGGAATTGATCGGCTATCCCACTCAGTGCGGTGGGCTACTTGTCAGCGGTGGGAACATGGCCAATATGG